>CAZPHF010000064.1:0-15739 GCA_964586115.1 uncultured Flavobacteriaceae bacterium
AACAATATTACACAGTAGTGAGTGGAGATTATTTATCTAAAATTTCAAAAAGGGTATATGGTGATGCCATGAAATACAATATTATTTTTGAAGCGAATAAACCAATGTTGACAGATCCGGATAAAATATATCCAGGTCAGGTTTTAGTTATTCCGGCTTTATAGAAACAGATTCAGTTTAATGTTATTTTAAAAGGATAAGCAGGAACCAATAGATCTTCTAGTCGATTTCAGTAAGTTTAGAATGAATTTTAATTCTGAGGATCTCGGAGGTGAGGATTTCACCTCCGAGATCCTCAGCAAGCATATGATTCTTAATATTAATTAATACGAATCTTCTATTGATTGTTTGCCTGTTCACTTCATAACTCTAACTATTAAAAATCTAAAAAACAGATTATATGCCTTATAGATTTACCCTTTTGGTCATTTTGACACTAGTCTCTATGAACGCTTCTTTTGCTCAGGAATTGAGTTTTGAAGAATATAATCCGACTTCTACGCTTGTAGTTCCTGGAAATCAAGTTTTAAAGGCTAAGTTTCCTTTTATCGATATTCATGGTCATCAATACAGAATGCCTGAACAGGATTTGACTCCTGTAGTTGCGGCAATGGATACCTTGAATATGGGGATTATGGTGAATTTGAGTGGTAGGTCAGGGGAGGAACTGATTAAGTCCGTTAAGAATATTAAAGACCATTATCCGAATCGATTTGTCGTTTTTGCTAATATTGATTTTGAAGGAGTAGGTACAGAAAATTGGACCGAAAAAACAGTACTTCAATTTGAAGAGGATGTTAAAAATGGAGCGAGAGGCCTAAAAATATATAAAAGTCTGGGAATGCGCTATAAAGATAGTGATGGAAACAGATTGTCCATTAATGATAAGAGGCTTGACCCTATTTGGGCAAAGTGCGGTGAGTTAGGGGTACCTGTTTTGATACATGCAGCTGACCCTAAATCATTTTGGGATGATTTTAATGGTGATAATGAAAGATGGCTTGAATTAAAAACACATCCAAGACGGAAAAGGAGTGATTCAGATCCTGCTTCCTGGGAACAGATAATTGGTGAACAGCATGATATGTTTAAAAAACATCCGAAAACAACTTTTATCAATGCCCATATGGGATGGTATGCCAATAATCTTGGTAAACTTAGCGAATTGATGGAGGAAATTCCTAATATGAATGTGGAAATTGGAGCCATCATTGCCGAATTGGGAAGACAACCCAGATTTGCTAAGAAGTTTTTTGAGAAATATCAGGACAGGATACTTTTTGGTAAAGATAGTTGGAAACCAGAGGAATTTCCAACATATTTTAGAATCCTGGAAACAGACGATGAATATTTCCCGTACCACAAGAAATATCATGCGTTTTGGGCCATGTATGGATTAGATCTTTCAGATCAGGTTCTAAAGAAGGTATATTATAAAAATGCGCTTCGAATAGTACCTGGCCTGGATAGTAGCTTGTTCCCTGAATAATATCTCTATTGACTTATCGAGTACACTAATCCCTATTGTTTTAAAAGGGAAGTTGACAGTAGTTTGTTACCTTCAGTGATTTTCAGGAAATACAGGCCGCTTGCTGCTTTCGAAAGATCCAAGGCAAATGTTGACTCGATGATCCCTTTAGTTTGCAATATCATCCTTCCGGTGACATCATAAACGCTAATATTCATTTTTTCAATACCCGGACGCTCAATATAGAAAATAGAAGTTGAAGGATTGGGATATAGTTTGAACTTATTTGCTGAAAAATCATCTATGGCAAGTATGGCACTGGCTGTGATACTGAAATTATCAATAGCTGCTCCTTCACCGTTTTCTGATTGGTCTGTAGCAAAAACGAATCTAAAAATCATATTGGTTTCTTGATTGTGATCTGTCAGATCATAGCTATATTCCTTAACGTCAAGATCCGTTCCAGTCCACTGTTTTCCAACCGTAATAGGTCTTTGCGGATCAATAAAATCACTATTGTACCAATTCGGGTCGTTTGCGGTACCCAGTATCTCCCAGGTCTTACCTTTGTCAACTGTATATTCCATGTAGAGCACATCCCAATTCAATTCAATATCATAAATCATGTCAAATTTGATCATTGGGTTTTCAAGCTGACTCAAATCATAACAAGGTGAAATCAGATAACTAAGTGTTTCATCAGAATAATTGCCATTTGCATTGGTCACATAAACCTGATTAAATTTATCCTTAAATTCATTACTCCCAGCCTCTGATTTTTCCCATAAGTTATTTGATTCACCTAAAGTGATTGTCAACCATCGGTCTTCATTGATGTCTCCAAAAGTATTTACATACTGAGCTTCTCCAGTATTGTTTGAGGTGAAAGAAGTCTTAAGTCTGTTGTTATTGGTAAAGGCATCATTTTTTACTGATGTTTCTACAACTAATTTATGCTCGCCAATACTGATATTGGGATTATTGGGTATTTCGATCTGTTTCACTTCGTTAACGGCAATCGTACCTTTGTAAGAATATTCGAAAGGAACGTCATCAATTTGGTAATTGATCTGGATAGAATTAAAAGGCGAAAGCCCGTTATTTTTTATTGTAATCAAGGGTGTGATGCCGTTACATTGTACTGAATTATTCGTATCAACACTCAATAGACTAATATCTGTGTTGGCTTTGGTCACCTCAATTGCTGATTGAAAGACACCTCGACCATAAGTCCCTGCGCTAATGATCTGGTCTTCAGAATTGATTTCAATATCATAAACAGGTGCATTGGGTAAACCTTTATCAAAAGTTTCCCATTCGGTCATATCATCATTGATATGATAAACACTAATATTAGTACCTAAATAAAGATCATTGATTAAACTTTGGTTCTGATGCTTTATCACCAATTTAGGATCTGAAGGAAGATTTCCACTAATATCCTGCCAATTTAATCCAGCATCAACTGATTTATAAACTTTTCCTGATACTCCTGCTGTCGTCAAATAGATGATGTTTTCATTCTGATGATTGACCTCTATGGAAGTTATTAATGTTGAAAAAGAAAAATCTATTTCCTCAAATGAAACTCCTTTGTCAACACTTTTAAAGAGCCTATTGATGCGTGAAGCATATATAACCTCTACATTAGATGGAGCAATTCTAATGTTGTCAAGATCACCACCAAAAACATCTGAAGATACTCGTTCCCATTGATTATTAACCAATTGGTATATTCTTGAAAATCCGGCATAGAGTTTTCCATTATAATCAGCTTCCAGGGGCGTAATCCAGTTCCCACCACTATCTTGATTTTCTTCATCTACTTCTTCTTTGGGAGCTTCTGCTATGGATCCTCCTTGATTTTCTCCCCCGTTATAGGAGATATTCAAACTCCCTCCATATTGGCTGAATCCAAAATAAATATTTTCATTATTAGGGTCAACCACACAATCCATTCCATCACCTCCGTGATATTGATGCCAGTTGCCATTGCTATAACCAAAGCCACCATTATCTTGCAATCCACCCGCAATGTTCCCGGCATTATTTCTGGCAGTTGAGATCTTATAGTATTGACTAATGCTTAAGTTCTCAGTTAAATCAGTAAAACTGTTGGCATCATTGGAAGACATGTAAATTCCCCCGTCAGTTCCGGCGAATAGCTTATCATTAAAATATCTTAAAAAATGAATATCTGCATGTGTATAGGCGGGATCCGAAGGATCCCACCAGCGATTTTTCTGTGTAAAAACAGTTCCTCCGTCATTTGATCTCCATATGTCAAGCACTCCTATAAAAACCATATTGGCGTCAGTTGGATTCACCGTCAAGGCCATATCATACCATGCCTGACCACTACTTCCGAATACATCTTGTTTAACTGATTTTTTACTGAAACTTAAACCTGAATCAGTAGATTTATATAGACCCTGAAAGGAATTATCATTAACATTGGAACTTAAAACGTATACGACCTCAGGGTCTGCAGGACTCACATCCACTGCAAAGCGTCCTGAAAATTCAGGAAGTTCACTATCAATGAGTTCAAAACTATTACCTCCATTTGTTGATCTATAGAACTTTGATCTACTCACTGCATAAATCACATCCGGATCTCCAGGTTTTAATTTGAAATCTACAATATTGTTTGCCAGTTTTTTAGACCAATCAATTCCCGCATTTGTACTTTTATAAAAACCTTGATTCGTACTTACCCAAAGAATAGCTGAATTCTCGGGATGTATATATATTTCGTTCGATATGGCGTTGATAGATGAAAAGTCAAGTCCAGTTTTCTTCCAGGTTGTACCCTTATCGATTGATTTTAAAACACCAACACTGTATGTATCGCGCGCATCGTCATCGCCTGTTGCGATATAAATGATATTTGAATCATTTTTATCAATAGCGATCCCGGAAACCCCTATTTGCGGCAGTTCATCTGTGAGAGGGATCCAATTCAAACCAGCATCAGTTGATCTCCATAACCCTCCCGCCGGAGCACCAACATAATAAGTATTGGGTTCATTAGGATCTATGATAAAGGTATTGACTCTTCCCTGTCCTTGCTTCAAATTTGTAGTAAAAGGTCCTATTGATTTCCAGTTACTAACTTCACTTTTTGACAAGCTATTCTTTTGTTCCCAGGATTTCCAAATCATTTGTGGACTAGCAATTGATCCATCTTTTGAAAGTTGGTTGCGCCAATGGTTTTGCCATCTTTTGAATGGTTTATATCCACTCCCTTTTTTATCTCTGTCTTTTCCTATCCAATAAGCATTAAACGCATTACTCAAATTGTCAAGGGTAGGTTTCTTTAGTGATTTATTCTTCACCTGTCTGTCCATCCACGGAGCAGCCTCATTGTATTGTCCAACAATATTGAATGTAAAAAAATGGGTAAAAAAGAAAAAAAGTGGAATTACTTTTCTCATTTAAGGGGAATCTATGGGAATTAGTTTTCCCAAATATACAAAAAATGCCTGTCTTAAAATAAGAGGAAAAAGATTCAGGAAGGACCATCGAAAACCTAAAGTTGCTTTAAAATGGAACAGAAGAATTCGTCCGAATACCTAGTTCTGTTTATTCTTCACCGGATTATCTTCAACGCTGCTATTTACAGAATCTGACTTAGATTCTTCAACAAGTTCATCCACAAACTTACTGATCTCCTCATTCAACTGATCCTGTGTATTCATATTGTTAATTTTGAGGTTAAGAGCAGAATACGCATTAATAACATTATTGTTTTCCACAGTAACCAAGTCTTCAGTAATCGTAGGGATCGTTGACATATCAGCAAGGCGTAAGGTTTCACTATAAAGGACATTGAGCCTTATTTTTACCTCTGGGATGTTAAGTTTTTCAACGCGTATGGAATCTCTTAGCTGTTTGGCGAGCTCTGAAAGTTCCTGGCTATTCAAAAGTGCATCGCTCATTGATATTTCATTATATTGACTGACCAATTCATCAAATTTTTGATATTCGGGCCAAGTTCCGATCAATTCTTCAGATTGAGAATTAAGTCTGGTAATGGGCTTTTCGGATTTGATCACACTACTTTCTATTAGAACGGGAGCCTTTTCTTCCTCAGCCTTTTTCTCTTTGTTTTTGCAAGCAGTAAACAAAAGTGTTAGCATAAAAAATGTGGCGAAAATCTTTGGCATATCACTTGTTTTGATGTTTCAAAAATAAGCAATAATATCAAAGGGCATCCTACTGAATCAATAGTTTTATTCTTGGAGAACTCCTATCTTTGATGCAATATTTAAAATTGTAAGGATGGATTCTAAAATTCTAATTATTGGTGCAAGCGGGCAGATAGGGACTGAGCTCGTTCTTAAGCTTAGAGAAATTTATGGCAACGAAAATGTAGTAGCTTCTGATATCCGCAAAGGAAATTATGAGGTAATGGAATCCGGGCCCTTTGAATTTCTGGATGTCACAAATAAAGCTGATATTAAAAAAGTGCTTGCAAAGCATCAGATTAAGGAAGTTTATTTAATGGTTGCTATACTTTCAGTAATCGCAGAGCAGAATCCACAAATGGCATGGGAGCTGAATATGAGTTCACTTTTTAATATTCTGGAGTTAGCCAAAAGCGGAACCATAGAAAAGATATTTTGGCCAAGCTCTATAGCTGTTTTTGGTCCTGACACCCCGAAAAAGAATACGCCACAGGACACCATTATTAAGCCATCAACAGTTTATGGTATCAGTAAACTTGCTGGCGAAAATTGGTGTTCTTATTACTTTGATAAATATGGCGTTGACGTAAGAAGTATTCGTTACCCGGGACTGATTAGTTATAAAACGACTCCTGGTGGGGGAACTACTGATTATGCGGTTGAGATTTTTTATGAAGCGATCAGAAGAAAGACTTATACCTGTTTTCTTGAAGAAGATACGGTACTGCCAATGATGTATATGGATGATGCGATCAATGCTACCATTGGGGTCATGAAGGCGCCGAAGATGAGCTCTTTTATTTCTTATAACTTGGGAGCTTTTAGCTTTTCTCCTAAAGAACTAGCTGAAGCAATTAAGAAACAGATACCAGAATTTACGATTAACTATAAACCAGATTCACGTCAGGAAATTGCCAAAACCTGGCCTGAAAGTGTAGATGATTCACAGGCAAAAAAAGACTGGGAATGGGAGGCAAAAACAGATCTTGATCAGATGGTGGTAACAATGTTACAGGGGTTACATTATGCTATCTAGTTAGTTCGTATTTTTGTTACGTCTAAATGGATGCAAAGAAGAAAAAACCATGAAATATATTTTAGAGAAAAGTTTAAAGACGGCACAGAGCTATACCGAGTATAAGCAAATGGTCTTGGATTTACTTAAAGAGGGTAAATCAACAGGGATTGATCAAAATGATGATTTAACTCATTTTACGAAGTTGAACAATCAAAGGATGAAGCGTCTTGATAAGCAGACGAAATTGAATGAGGAGACACTTAGTAAAGCCCAAAAAATAAATAGAGATTTTACCTGGCTGGTACTTACTGAAAGCTGGTGTGGAGATGCAGCTCAAACACTTCCTGTAATCAACAAATTCGCTGAAGCCAATGAAAAGATAGATCTTAAGGTGGTTTTAAGAGATGAGAACGAAGAATTGATGAATCAGTTTCTTACTAATGGGAGCAAATCTATTCCTAAACTTATTGTTGTTGATAATGCCTCGAAGGAAGTCGTTGGTTCATGGGGTCCACGATCTATCAAGGCGTCAGAATTGGTAAGAGAATATAAGGAGAAACACGGAAAGATTGATGCCACGTTAAAAATTGATCTTCAAAACTGGTATAATGAAGACAAAGGCTTGAATATTGAAATGGAAATGGTTGAACTTATTGATGAGTTGATCCTTTAATATGTTGGTGTCATACGAGGAGTTAACGCCTGAAGCAAAAGTATTTATTTATCCTGGGAGCAGGAAATTATTTCCTGCTGAATTACCTGAAATTGAAAAAGAACTAAGTAAGTTTTGTCAAGAACTTGATGAAATTGACATGTGTTTTAAGCTTGAATACGAAAGATTTATTGTTTTTATAATTTCTGAGAAAACTCCATTGAACTTGGAGGAGCACAATGCGCTGGTTGGTTTTATTCAAGAGCTAGAGAAGCGCTATGACCTTGTTTTTATGGATAAAGTGAATGTTTGTTTTAAGCAAGGACAATATGTTCAAATGAAAGAAATACTTGATTTTAAGGCGCTTATTAAGAATAAAGGCGTTTCAAAGAAAACTATAGTATTTGATCATATGCTCAATACAAAAGATGAGTATGAAGATTTTTGGGAAATTCCAGCTGGTGAAAGTTGGTTAGCACATTTTTTCTAAGTCTTAAGTCTAGCTTCAAATGACTCAGGACTTATGGCTGTTGTAAGATCAAAATTTCCGCTTTTAGTTCTTCGAAGTGACGAAAGATGACCGCCACTTTGTAGCTTTTTTCCAAAATCATTCGCAATTGATCTGATATAGGTGCCCTTGCTGCAGAGAATCCTAAAGTGTACTTGGGGTAACTCGATTTTGGTAATCTCAAAATCTAAAATATTTACTTCTCTTGATTTGATTTCTGTCTGCTCTCCCTTGCGGGCTAATTCGTATAATCTTACCCCGTCTTTTTTAATAGCAGAGTATATGGGAGGTTTTTGATTGATGAAGCCTTTAAAAGATTCGGTAGCTCCAAGAATGAGTTCTTCTGTGATATGTTCGATTGGAAAAAATTGATCAAATTCAGTTTCAAGATCAAAAGAGGGAGTTGTAGCACCAAGAGTGATGGTACCTGTATACTCCTTATTTGCAGTCTGATATTCATTGATCTTTTTGGTCATTTTTCCAGTGCAGATGATCAATAATCCCGTAGCCAAAGGATCTAGTGTTCCTGCATGACCCACCTTGATCTTTTTTATATTAAATCTTCTGCGAATGGCCCAGCGTATTTTATTGACCGCTTGAAAAGAAGTCCAGTTGAGGGGCTTATCAATAATGAGGACCTTTCCGTTTAAAAAATCTTCTGCTTCCATCACATATAAAAATATGCATAACCAATGGATATGGTTCCTACAATAAAACAATAGGCCGAGAAGTAGTAAAGTTTACTATTTTTGACCAAACTGATCATCCAGCTACAGGCCAGAAGGCCTGCAAAAAATGATGCTATAAACCCAGCCGCCATCACACCAAAATTTTCATCGCTAAAACTGATATGACCTCCCATAAAATCTTTGGCAACCTTTCCTAAAATTAAAGGAACTACCATCAAAAATGAAAACCGAGCAGCTTTGGTTCTATCAACACCTAGTAACACAGAGGTCGAAATTGTTGCACCCGAACGTGAAATTCCGGGTAACATGGCAATTGCCTGAGAGATGCCAATGATAAAGGCATTCTTGTTTGAAACATTCTTATTAGTGTTTTTGGCTTTATCAGCTAGAAACAACAAGAGACCCGTAATGAGCAGCATGAATCCAACGAGCAAGACATTTCCATTGAAAAAAGCTTCAAGTTCCTCTTCAAACATCAAACCAACAATGGTTGCAGGAATCATCGAAATAATAATTTTCACAGAAAACATAAATTCTTCATTTTTTTTAAATTGGAAGAGTCCTTTTATGATTTCTATAACATCCTTTCTAAAAATGACCAGCGTACTAAGTGCAGTGGCAAAATGCAAGACAACTGTAAAAGTGAGGCTTTCTTTTGGAACAGAATTGTCGCCGAACAAGACCTTGGCCAATTCTAAATGACCACTTGATGATACTGGCAAGAATTCAGTAAGACCTTGAATAATTCCAAGGATGATAGCTTCTAAATAATCCATGATGGTGGGGTGTCAATAAGAGTTAACATTCTTATTTATAGTTGTTTGCTAGGATTAGCCATAATAGCGTATACTTCGATGGCTAAACCAATAAGAACTAAAGTTGGAGCCAACCGAATTCTCCTAAAGTTATAGATATCTTCGTTAAATATATTGGGGTCATCGCTTCCTCCACCCATCATCAGGGCAAATCCAATTAAAATAACTGCTGCGCCGACAATCATAATCAGGTAATTTTTTTTCCCAAAAAGGAATTCACCTTCACCTTTATGCTGATCTTTATTTTTCTTCGCCATATTATTAATAGTATAATTCGTCAGTTCTTAAATTTAAAAACCTCTGTGTCGCTAAAAAAGTGCTCATCCACGTAATGAGGATTCCCATTCCAAATATAATTCCAAACAAACTGGCCATTTCTATTCTGTTGTCAATCATTCCGAATTCAGGGAAAGTCATATTCATATAATATAAAAGTAGGCTCAATTCGATTATGGCAAGAATTGCTCCGGAAATTCCTAATTTGACGCTATTCCATATAAATGGCTTCCTTATAAATCGCTTGGTGGCTCCAACCATTTGCATGGTTTTTATGGTAAATCGTTTAGAATACACAGATAATCTTATAGAACTATTTATGAGCACAACGACTACCAGGGTAGCAAGTCCACAAAATACAAGTATGAATAAACTGATTCTGCGTACATTTTTTGTCAGAAGATCTATTAAAGGTTTGTCATAAGAAACAGATGAAACAAATTGATTGGACTTGTAAATCCCTTCGATTTCCTCCATTTTTTCCGGTGAAACGAACTCGGCCTTCACAAAAATATCGATAGAGTTTTCAAGAGGATTATAACCAAGAAAATCCATAAAATCTTCACCGTTCTCTTTTTTGTAAATCTCAGCTGCTTCCTCCTTAGAAATAAATTGAGTCCCTCTTGTAAAGCTCTGTTCATCAATGGAGACCTGAAGATTTAAGATCTGATCACGCTTAACATTGTTTTTAAGGTACAAGGTGATTGCCGCACTTTCTTTAAAGTAGTTGGATACTTTTTTTGTATTCAATACAAGCAATCCCAAAACTCCCAATAAAAACAGTACCAAAGAAATACTGATCACTACCGATAAATAGGAAGACCTGAGCCTTCTTTTTTGGTATTGTTCAAAGGATTTACTCATAGGATTTCTCAGTTTTTTGAGATTTGCAAGGTAATTATTTCTGTATAAAGGGCAAATAAAAATTGCCCTGTAAATTCGTTATTTTTCAAGTTCCTGGCACAGTTCAATCAGCGCTCCGTTGCTACTCTTCGGATGAAGAAAGGCAATAAGTTTGTTATCTGCTCCTTTTTTAGGTTCTTTATGAATCATTTGGAAACCTTCTTTTTTTAATCTTTGGATTTCCGTGTATATGTTTTAACCTCAAAAGCTATATGATGTATACCTTCCCCTTTTTTATCTATAAATTTCGAGATGGCGCTTTCCTTTGTGATTCCCTCCAATAATTCTATTTTATTCGGTCCGACCTGAAAAAAGGAAGTTGAAACACCTTCACTCTCCACAGTCTCGGATTTATAAGGCTTTTCCCCAAATAGACTCGAAAAAAGTAAATTTGATGTTTGAAGGTTTTTGACGGCTATACCAATATGTTCTATTTTTTTCATTTGAAAGATCTTTGATCTCAAAAATAAAGATTTTATACTAATTGTCTTTTGATGCTCCATTAATTCGAATAATACTATTTTTGTACCCATGGAAACAAACAGACAGAAAAAAATTGCAGGGGTAATCCAAAAGGATTTAGTGGATATCCTGCAGGGAGCAGCAAGAGACGGAATGAAAGGTGTAGTTATTTCGGTAACCAAAGTGCAGGTTACCAGCGATTTAGGTCAAGCAAAGGCCCACCTGAGTATTTTTCCATCGGATAAAAAGGATGAGATCATGGAAGGAATTAAGGCCAATACTGTGATGATCAGACACGCACTCGCCTTGAGAACGAAAAACCAATTGAGAAGAATGCCTGAGTTAATGTTTTATATTGATGATTCTCTTGATTATATTGAACACATTGATAAGGCACTTAAGGGAGAAGATGATCCCATCAAAAATGCTCAAAAATCTCCTAAAAAGAAAAACTAAAAGGATTGAACTTTCCCTTGTACATAGCTAAACGCTACTTACGTTCCAAGAGCAGTAATAATGCGATAAATATTATTACCCTTATCGCAACACTGGGAGTAATCGTAAGTACTATTGCCTTATTTATAGTATTGTCAGTATTTTCGGGCCTCAAAGATTTTAGTCTGAGCTTTATTCGTACGGCAGATCCTGACCTTAAGATCACCTCGGTTGAAGGAAAGTCTTTTCTCTTTAATGAAAACATAGAAAAGGTTTTACAAAGGAAAAAAATAGCTGCTTATACAAAAGTTATAGAGGAACGGGTATTTTTGAGTTATGGTGAAAAGTCTCATGTCGCAAGTATTAAGGGAGTTGATTCAAATTATTTACTGGTAAATCGTCTGGATACAGCAGTTTATTTCGGAAATTGGGTGAATTATGATGCGAAATATACTGTGGTTGTGGGTAGTGCTATTTCATCGGAGCTTTCTATTGGCTCTTATGATTTTTTAGAATCGTTAAAGATTTATGTTCCTAAACCTGGCAAAGGTTACATTACCAATCCCAAAACTGCTTTTAATCAGATCGGGGCACAAACCATTGGTATATACAGACTGACCGATGATATAGATAAGAAATATGTTTATAGTAACTTAAGTTTAGCTCAGGATCTTTTGAATTACAAGCCTAATCAGATTAGTGCCATAGAACTGAAGCTTTCAGAAGGCATTTCTGAAAGCGATGTTCAGGATGAATTAAAAGAAAGTTTAGGTAATGATTTTGAAGTAAAAACCCGACAGCAACTTAACTCCGTTTTTTATAAGATGCTAAATACAGAAAATCTGGTTTCTTATCTCGTGTTTACTTTGATCCTTATGATTGCTTTATTCAATGTTATTGGGGCCATAGTGATGATGATTATAGACAAAAGAGAAAATTTAAAAACCTTATTTTATTTAGGCTCCTCAGTCAGGGATATTCGTAAGATTTTTGTTTTTCAGGGATTTCTACTTACCCTGTTTGGATTATTTATCGGATTGATTTTGGCTATACCCTTTGTACTATTGCAAAAGAAATATGGTTTTATCATGATCACGCAGTCACTAGCTTATCCGGTTGAGTTTAGATTCATAAATGTGATGGTGGTTATTTTTACCATTGTAATTCTAGGCTACCTTGCAGCAAAGATTGCGAGCGCAAGGATTTCAAAAAAATTGGTGGAATAGAGAATTTAAGTTTTGAGATTTGAAGGTTTGACTTAAGTGAACCTTTTACTTAATTCACCCCCTCACTTAAGTGAGCCCCTTAGAAGTTGACATTCTAATCTTGTTTTCACCAAATGGAAAATAACTATTGTGACCTTCGAGAAAAACAAACTTTTCCATATTTACAATCAAGGAAATAACCGTGAAAGGATATTTTATGAAGAAAGGAATTATGATTATTTTCTTTTTAAATTGCAAAGATATGTACTCCCATATGCTGATATACTTGCCTGGTGTTTGATGCCGAATCACTTTCATTTAATGGTTTATGTTCGAAGAACTAAAAGACATATTCTCAATAAAGAAGTGTCTAATCATCAAAAAATGAGATCATTAAATGATTCAATAGGAATACTGTTACGATCTTATACTAGGGCCATAAACAAACAAGAAGACAGAAGCGGATCCTTATTTAGAAATGGAACAAAAGCCGTTGCTATAAATAGTCTGAAAAGTCTAATGCCTACCCTGTCAATTACACAAAATACCTTGCTTCTTTCATCGATTTTATCTGAAAGACAGTACCCGCAGATCTGTTTTAATTATATTCATTTAAACCCTGTAAGAGCCAAATTGGTAAAGAATCCAATTGATTGGAAATATTCCTCAGCCCAAGATTTTTACGGAAAACGGAAAAATAAATTAACGAATGTTAAAGCAGCTCAGAATTTTGTGGATGTTGATTTGGCCCCTCATTTAAGCCACCCCTTGACTTAAGCTAGCCCCTGACTTAAATAACCCCTTGACTACTCATCACCAAATTTCTCCAAAACCTCTTCAAATACTTGAAAAACTTCTTCCTTAGTGTCGCCGGTTACCATCCGTAATCTGTATTCTTTAAAATGAGGAATTCCTTTAAAATAATTGGTGTAATGACGGCGAGTTTCGAAAAGTCCCGCATGATCTCCATTCCAGGCGATGGCCATTTCTAAATGTCTTTTAGCTGTTCTGACCCTTTGGGGAATTCCTGGTGATGGCAGATGTTCTCCAGTTTTAAAATAGTGCTTGACTTGGTTAAAAAACCATGGGTTACCAATACTTGCTCTTCCTATCATAGCACCATCTAGTCCATATGTATCTCTCATGATCGCTGCTTTTTCAGGAGAATCAACGTCACCATTTCCAAAAATAGGAATATGCATTCTAGGATTATTTTTTACCTCAGCAATCGGTTCCCAAACAGCGGATCCTTTATACATTTGAGCCCTTGTCCGTCCATGGATGGCAATGGCCTGAATACCTACATCCTGAAGTCTTTCTGCTACATCCTGAATATAAATGGAATCATCATCCCAACCAAGCCTCGTTTTTACGGTAATTGGGAGGTTTGAATGCTTTACCATGGCCTGACTGAGCTTTACCATAAGGGGGATATCTTTCAGTATCCCGGCTCCTGCACCTTTACTCACCACTTTTTTTACAGGACAACCAAAATTAATGTCTATAAAATCGGGTTTAGACCTTTCAACAATTTCAATTGTTTTTAACATAGACTCCAGGTTGGCACCAAAAATCTGAATACCTACTGGACGTTCTTTATCATAAATGTCAAGTTTTTGAACGCTTTTAGCGGCATCTCTGATCAAACCTTCTGAAGAAATAAATTCGGTATACACCACATCAGCCCCGTTCTCCTTGCAGAGTGCTCTGAAAGGAGGGTCACTCACATCTTCCATGGGAGCCAGTAATAAAGGAAATTCACCTAACTCTATGTCACCAATTTTAGCCAAACCTAAATTTTAGGCTGCAAAATTACGTTTTTTTAATCATTATTTTATGAACTGATCTTGTCCTTAGCTGTTAATTTATATGATTGTTTGTTATCTTCTTTTTCTAAAAATCGTATTTTTGAGTACCAATTGAATGAATCTATGAATTTAAATACTTTTTCACTTCTTATCTATAGAGCTTTCTCCAGATGGGAAGAAGATTGTATTCTCTTCGAATAGAATCAACAATGAGACTCGTGGTACTAATTTATTTATTACCGATTGGGTAGGGTAAAATTTATTTAAAATGAAAAAAACATATAACTGGGCTATTTTGGGTTGCGGAAAAATCGCTAGAAAATTTGTCCAAGACCTGAGTTTGCTTGAAAACGCAAAGTTCTATGCTACGGCGTCCAGAAGCCTTGACAATGCAAAGCAGTTTGCCAATGATTTTGGATTTGAGAAAGCCTATGGTTCCTATGAAGAGATGGTAAAAGATCCGGAAGTGGATATTGTGTATATAGCTACTCCCCATGCCATGCATTTGACCCACAGCATCTTGTGTCTGGAGCATAAAAAAGCGGTTTTATGTGAAAAGGCCTTTGCTATGAATAGCAAAGAAGTAGACAAAATGATTCAGGTTTCTAAGGATAACAATACCTTTCTGATGGAAGCATTTTGGACCATATTTTCGGCAAAGTTTCTAAGAGTATTAGAACTATCTAAAGAAAAAGAGTTGGGACAACTGAGATTTGTTAAATCAGATTTTATGTTCAAAGCTGATTTTGATCCGGAAAAAAGATTGTATAATATTGATTTAGGAGCAGGCTCCTTGTTGGATATCGGTATTTATCCCATATTCAGATCTTTGATGTTGTTGGGGAAACCTAGTTCTATTAAAACCATGGCCAATATTCGTTCAACAGGTGTGGAAGATAGTATCAGTATGCTTTTTGGTTATGACAATGGCGCAATGGCAGTCCTTACTTCAAGTTTTGAAAGCACCTGTCATAATGAAACAGAACTTTGCTTTGAGTATGGTTTTGTTAAGTTTATAAGAGAACCTGAATTTCCAATTCTTATTGAAAGAAATGGTGTTCAAGAAGAAATTTATGTTGAGAAACCCAAGGGAATGGGTTATGAACTAGAGGCGAAACATGTGATGGAATGCCTAGATAAAGGATTGATAGAAAGTCCTGTTTTACCCTTGGCAAGAAGCAGGGAGTTAATGGAAATCATAGATGCCGTAAGAAAGGATGCAGGCATCGTATTCCCGAAGCATGATTAAACCTATAAATTAGGTTTTGCCAATCAACTAATTGGTTATATTTGCGCAATTATTGAAGATA
>CAZPHF010000065.1:0-15318 GCA_964586115.1 uncultured Flavobacteriaceae bacterium
AATATATTTATTTGGATAGATTATAAATAAAATCTTATTTTTTTAGAAATTCAATGACACCTAAAGTCTCAAAAATAAGACTGATTACATAAGGAACGAAAAACGCAATAAATTCAATTGAATCAAGCCCTCCATCAAGTTTGTAATAGGGGTAAAAGAAGATAAAAAAGAAGAGAAATTTGACAAAACTACCACCCATATAAAGGAAGCCTATTTGCTCTGACATTTTGCTTTTTAAAAGAAAAAGAGATAGGTAAATAAGCAAAGCCAATGAGCAGTTTACAAGATATGCAGCAACGATTCTGTTTTCGAAAAGGGGTAATTGGAGCTGGTAAAGAATAGTCAAGTGGATCACGAAAACTATCGTGAGAACTGTAATGAGTGTCAATGAAAATTTAGAAAATGAATTCATGATCACTTAGTTGTCAATATTTTTTAATTGCCTCAATAGGCTGTAAAAAGATAAGACAATTCCCAACAAGGTCAATATAATGGTATAGGTGTCGTTTTCAGAATATTTTGCATCAAGCCATTTGCCCAGACTAGCGGCAAGATAAATTGTTATCCCCATTTGCAGGCCAATGCCTGAAAGTGCGATGTATTTGTTAAGCTGTTTTTTTGGTTTTTTCTGAGTCATTTTTCATTACTTTGACCGAACCTTTCATGGCGCAGGTGGCATTAAATACGGCTCCCGGCTCTACAGATAATTTACCCATAATTACATCGCCGCTAATATCAGCTGTGCTTTTTAAAGAAAGAATTTGGTCAACAATGAGTTTCCCAGAAAATGAACCCTCTATATCTGCATTAGCGCAATCAATGGTGCCGGAAACAAAGCCTTCTTTACCAATGACTACTCTGCCACTAGTTTTAATAGTACCTTCAATTTTACCGTCTACTCTAAAATCACCGTCTGATTTAATGTCGCCTACAAGCGAAGTGTTCTTAGCAATTGTGTTGCGTTCGCCAACAGGACCTGGAGTTTCTTTTTTTTCGTTGAACATGATAGTATAGTTTTAGTTTTGTTGTGTTTTTTCTTTTAATCCTGATAATTTTTCAAGAGCTTCTTCTGCATGATCACTTTCTTCAGTGTTAGGATAGTTTAGAATGATTGTGTTCAATTTTTCCCTAAATAGTTCCTCTCCAACTGTTTTATAAAGAAGATAAGCTTTTAATAATTCAAATTTTGCTTCAATTTCCACGCCTTTAAAGCGTTCAAGCCCATCATTAACGGTTCTAAGGGAGTATTCAAAATCTTCTTCTTCATAGCAAATGAAGGCAGTTTTATACATAAATTCCGGGCTCTTATCATCGTTGCTGCTCTCTAAAACGTTTTTAGGATTTTTGATCATTTCAGTATAACGAGAGTCCGGGTAATTAGTAACGATATCTTCCCGGTATTTATTGCTCATTTCTATGTTAAAAAATTCATATGTTTTGTATAAATGATATTTGGCAGGTAAAACCAGGGTTTCCTTGGGTTCGTTTTCCAGAAATTTTTCAAAATCAACCGCAGCAATCTCATATTCTCTGAATTGCTCCTTATAGATGAGTCCAAGGTTGTAATAAGCATCGTTTCGTACATAATTGATGCTGTCCACAGCCCCCTGACTTTTGGGAATTTGTTCTTTATAGAATGCTGCATTAAAGAGCATGCTGGTATCCAGTTCGACTGTAGTCTCTGTGACAAGAACATCGGAATTTAAAGCGATATTTTGGGAGATCAGCCAGTAATCACCAGGTGATCTGTTTCCATATTTATTCTTGAATTGTTGTTTTCCAAGACCAACAACCTGAGGGTTATAAAAATAGAAAGAGCCCCCGTCAGCGGCGCTGTTATTTGTAATAGCCAAGTCACCCATACCTGCAGTAGCATTGGTTTGTTCTTTTAAGAGCTGTTCGGATTCATATTTCAGCTTGAGTTGTTCTATATATCCCTTAAAATAGATGTCTCTTTCGTCTTCTGTCATATTGACCAGGCTAAGAATACTATCACTTTTTCTCGCAATATTCTCATAATAAATCACATCGTTAAGGCTTTCCCTTTTTCGGATGATTTTTCTTATGCGCTTGGTATTTTGATCAATAGGTATTTGTAACACGCTGTCATAGTAGGCTCCTGCCATTTCAAAGCTGGTCTCATCAAAATAAAAATTTCCAAGACTCTCATATGAAAGACTTTTTTGATAGGGTTTTCTGGTGTTGTGTATCACTGATAATTCAAATAATCCACGCGCTTGTTCCAAATTTTCATTTTTTAATGAAATCAACCCTGCCTGATAGTAAAGCTCATCTAAATATTCCCTGTTATCTCTATTTTTAATAAGATCCTGGAGAGTATAGACGATAATACTGGTACTATCTGCTTCCGAATAATTTTTGGCTCTTTCAATAGTTGCATGAACCTTGTATTTTTGAGGTATCTTTTTCAGATAGCCCAACGATTCAAATACCATGTTGGATGAATCGATTTTATTCTGTTCCCGGTAAATTTGCCCCAGGATAAAGAGATTTCTTGGTCCTTGATTAAGGTCTGTTAAATAAGAGGTTGCCTTTTTTAAGTGGTCAATGACCAAATGTGTACTGTCTAATTGGGTATAAGCCATGGCCATAGCTGTATGGACCTTTTCGTATTCCTCATCAGTAAGTTCTATACTTCTTAGTACGGACTCCAATGTTTCGATGGCTAACTTTTCATTTTGCAGCCTTACATGGGCTTTAGCTTTCCAAATTTTAGTTTCTCGGTACAAATTGGCATTCGGATAATTTTCAATACCAAAGGTAAAGGCTTCCAAAGCCGGAATAAATCGCTGTAAATAATACCTTGATTTGCCTAATAATAGATAGGCCTCGTCGATTTGATTGTTCTTTTCGAAGCCGTCTATGACCATCGAATGTTTTTGAATGGATTTTACAGCTTTTTCTTCAGCCTTATCAAAACCTTGGGCTTCATTATCATTGTTGACTGTTTGCCCGGGAAAAGGAATTATTTCTTCTTCTATTTTTAAAGGTTCAATAGGAAGTCTTTCCCAAAAGTTGTCTTCATAAGTGTTGTCCAATTGGGTTTTGGCTTCCTCAAATGCGATATTTCCATTGAAAAGAACATTGAATTTCGCAGACATAGAATGGCTCGTCCTACTCACAAAGCTATCCTTTTTGGTAGAACAGCTCATCACGAGTAAAATCGATCCGATACAGAATATGATACGTTTTATGCCTTTTTTCAAAATCTTAGCCTGGGCTTGTCTTTATGGTTTGATAAACGACGGGGATGGGGTAAAAGTACAAATTAATCATAAATCTTTTATGATTGAAAGCTGTATTATGGTATCATATTCATGGAAAAATGATATTTATGCGGAATCTTAGGTAAATGCAGGCTTTGAAAAGTATAAATGAAAAGAGCTAAGTTGAGAAAAACTGTTCCAATTCTTTTAAAGTTTCATCAGAAGTCTTTAGATCTTTGATGATCTCTCCCTTGTTTAGCACAACGATACGCTCGCAAACTTCGGTGATGTGTCCAAGGTCATGACTAGAAATCAAAAAGGTCGAACTTGATTCTTCGTTGATCTTTTTTAATATTTTTTTTAACCTGATCTGGGTTGTTGGATCGAGATTTGCAAAAGGTTCATCCAGAATAACCACCTCGGGTTGACCAATGAGAGCCCCAACAATGCCCGCTTTTTTTTGATTTCCTTTAGAAAGGTCTCTCAAGTATTTCTTTTGACCGAGTATTTCATCGTTAAATAATTCCTCAAATTGTTGAAGAAAGGCCTTTAGATCAATCTCATTGACACCTCGAAGCTTGGCAATAAAGTCAAAATATTCTTCAGGTGTTAAGTAGCCAATCAAAAAGCTCTCATCAATAAAGGCTGAAGTATAAGGTTTCCAGTCTTCGCTGAGATTCACCTGAATATCATTGTTCAATACCTTTCCTGTTGTGGGTTTAATAAGGTCAAGAACCAAATTGAAATACGTGGTTTTACCTGCTCCGTTATTACCTACTAAGCCAAATGATTGACCTTTTGGAATTTCAAGAGAAGCAATGTTTAGTACTGTTTTCTTTCCGTATATTTTACTGAGATCTGTTGCGTTTATCATAATCGTTTAATTATCCTGATCAAAAGCATTGATCATAATGTATTTGGTGTCAATATATTTTTTGGTAATGAATTTCATGAGTTTTTCGTGAAAGAGAAAACCCAAAATACCTAATCCAATAAGGCTTGCAATGCCGCTTTCAAAGTTGATCAGTTTATAGGGCAAATAGAATATGCCCACTGGTAGAAAAAGCAAGGGAATCCCAACGAGCCATTGAACTGCTCCGGTACCCTGATAGTTGAAAGCTGCCCTTTGTGTTAAATCTATCTTTTTTCTGTTAAAAGAACCGGCAAAGAGTAAAACATGAGTATTGATACCAATATTGTATACCATCGCGGCAAAATGAATCAATAAAACCTTCCAACCGAAGTAAACATAAGGGATACTTAATACGAACATCAAAAAAGCACTGCTGGCCATTAAAAGATATTTTGATTGCAGATATTCTTTATAAGGAATATTTTGACTCATAAGCAATTTATAATATCCGCTGTCCCATGCTGGAATGAACTGTCCGAAATTGATCAGAAAAATACCAGTCACAAATATGCCAACAAAGACATACATGACTTGCATGGACTGGTAGATAGGATTCGGATAAAAAATAAGGCCATAAAAAAGCCCTAGGAGCACAATAAAAACCGAAGACCGAGGTCTTTTATTTCTCCACAGCATACGTAAATCCAGTTGTAAAAAAGGAGCGCTGCCTCCGAATCGATTGGTCCATGAGAGGTCAGAAGAGGAGGCTACGGTTGCCTTGGATTGCAAGGATTGGTCTAGGTATAATTGACTGATCAACATTCTAAAATTTATAAAATAAAGAAAAACGAGTATAACCAAGGGAATAACCAGATACAGGGAGCTCGAAATAATCCAGTTCACTGTATTGAACAGATACGTATCTAATGTCAATATTTTGAAATGATTGAGTAAGTACAAGGTTCCTATAATAACGAGTAATGGCAGCATGGACAAGTCTGTGGATGAAGACTTACTTTCGATGATAAAATTTAAAAAGTTGACGATTTGGGTTGCAATCAACAAAAGGAAAATCCAGTTAAGGACCATTGTTTTGTCGTAACCTTCTGAGATCAGCATTATTCCAAAAGGAATGACTGTAAATAAGGGAAGGAAATTAAAAAAGGAAATCACCGATTTACCCAAAACATAATGAACGATCTTAGCCTTTTTTATCGGTAAAACCAATAAAGGTTTTATACTCATTACCGGTAATTTTTGAAAAAAGAAACGCATAAACATATCCGCCAGGAACCAGTAAAAAAGGAACTGGTTAACCATATTAAATGGGTCCTTGTCAGGAAAATT
Source organism: uncultured Flavobacteriaceae bacterium (assembly GCA_964586115.1). Classification (GTDB taxonomy): domain Bacteria; phylum Bacteroidota; class Bacteroidia; order Flavobacteriales; family Flavobacteriaceae; genus Lutimonas. The sequence goes on from CAZPHF010000065.1 coordinate 5,428, forward strand.
TTGTTTGAGTAAAGGGTAGAGGCTTATTCCTAAGCCAAAAAACACAAGAACAAAATAGAGGGCAATAAAAACAAGAAATATATTTAAGGCAACACTTTTTTGCCAATAAGATGATCGAATGAACTGTTTCCATTCCATTCTTGTAAAATCTGATACCATTAAGTTGGTTTTTGATATAGGTATCGCTAAAATAAAATATGTTACAGAAAAATCCTTAAGAATATTCGAATTTTCCGTAGGCACTACTGATACTTAGCTTTTTAGAATCTGATTTTTCAACTTTACCAACTATTTGAGCCGCTACTCCAAAAGATTGCGAAATATTGATGAGGTCCTCAGCAATATCACGAGGCACATACAATTCCATGCGATGTCCACAGTTAAATACCTGATACATTTCTCTCCAGCTCGTTTTAGATTGTTCCTGAATTAATTTGAATAAAGGCGGTACTTCGAATAGATTATCTTTTATAATATGAAGATTTTCAACAAAATGAAGAATCTTGGTTTGCGCACCACCACTGCAATGTACCATTCCATGGATGTTTTTACGGTGCTTTTCCAACATTTTGATAATGATAGGAGCATAAGTTCTTGTAGGAGAGAGTACTAGTTTTCCAGCATCAATGGAAACACCTTTTACCCTATCCGTTAATTTCATATTTCCCGAATAGACTAAATCAGAAGGGACAGCATGGTCATAACTCTCAGGGTATTTTTCCGCAAGATAGTTGGCGAATACATCATGTCGGGCACTTGTTAAACCGTTACTTCCCATACCGCCATTGTATTCTTTTTCATAATTGGCTTGCCCGAAGGATGCCAGCCCAACGATTACATCACCATCCGAAATATTGGCATTGTCAATGACTTCTTCTCTTTTAAGTCTGGCGGTTACTGTAGAGTCAACAATGATGGTTCTTACCAGATCACCTACATCTGCAGTTTCACCTCCGGTAGAATGAATTTTTACACCAAAGGTGTCTAATTCACTTAATAATTCTTCAGTACCATTTATAATTGCTGAGATCACTTCTCCCGGGATAAGGTTCTTGTTTCTACCAATAGTAGACGAAAGAACAATGTTATCAGTAGCTCCAACACATAATAGATCATCAATATTCATGATTAATGCATCTTGAGCAACTCCCTTCCATACAGAGATATCTCCAGTTTCTTTCCAGTACATATAGGCAAGAGAAGACTTAGTTCCAGCTCCGTCGGCATGCATTATCAGGCAATAATCTTCGTCATTGGTAAGATAATCAGGAACGATCTTACAAAAAGCCTTTGGAAAAAGCCCCTTATTTACATTTTTTATTGCTTTGTGAACGTCTTCTTTTTGAGCGGAAACCCCTCTTAGACTGTATCTGTTTTCCTGAGTGCTCATGAGTTTTTCTTTTTGTTCAATAAATATAAGTACTTTTTATTATAGTCAATGATGGCTTTTCCTTTGAGAAGAATGTCAGCGCCCAGAATTCCCTTTACAGGACTTGCATCCTGTTTTTCAAGTGCTTTATTGATGTGGCTTAGATCGATCAATATCAAAGAGATCTTTTTAAGTTTGAACTTGCCTACCACAATATTGTTTTTGGTCGACATTAAGGTGTCTATTTCGCTAGGACCAGCGCCACTTGCTTTGTGTTCAGAAGCTTCAGTCAGAAGATTGAAATGTGCGATATCATCCGTACCTACACATGATTTTGAGGCACCTGTATCCAAGATGAAATTTCCTTTTACACCGTTTATTTTCGCTTTAATTTCAAAGTGATTCGTTATGGTTTTTTTAAGCTTGATCCTCACATATCCCTGATCAAGCAAAAAATCTTTCAGATCCTGCATGAGTTATACAACTGATTTAAATTGCTCCAGGAATCTAATGTCATTTTCATAGAACATTCTGATATCAGGAATTTGATATAACAACATGGCTATTCTTTCAATACCCATCCCAAAGGCGTATCCTGTATAGGTTTCCGGATCAATATTGGCATTTTTAAGAACATTAGGGTCAACCATTCCACAACCCATAATTTCAAGCCAGCCAGTACCTTTTGTGATCTTGTAGTCAGTTTCGGTTTCCAGCCCCCAGTAAATATCCACTTCCGCGCTAGGTTCTGTGAATGGAAAATAAGACGGTCTCAACCTGATTTTTGACTTCCCAAACATTTCTTTGGTGAAATAAAGTAGTGTTTGCTTTAGATCAGCAAATGATACATCCGTATCGATATATAAACCTTCTATTTGATGAAAGATACAATGGCTTCTCGCCGAAATATCTTCATTTCTAAAAACCCTGCCGGGAGAAATTGTTCTGATAGGGGGTTTGTTATTTTCCATGTAGCGTACCTGCACTGAAGAAGTATGAGTACGTAATAAAATGTCTGGATCTTTTTCTATAAAGAAAGTATCCTGCATATCTCTTGCAGGGTGGTACTCAGGCAAATTTAAGGCTGTAAAGTTATGCCAGTCATCTTCTATTTCAGGGCCTTCAGAAACTGTGAATCCAATTCGCGAAAACACATCAATAATCTGATTCTTAACTATTGAAATAGGATGTCTTGCGCCCAGTTCGATCAGTTCTCCGGGACGTGTAAGGTCTCCATAAACAATTTTTTCTGAGCTACTGTTTTCAAGAGTGCCTTTGAGTTCATCGATCTTTGCCGTTGCGGCATTTCTTAATTCATTCAGAGATTGACCAATTTCTTTCTTTAAAGCTGGTTCCACTTCTTTGAAATCAGCGAATAGTTGTTTAAGAAGTCCTTTACTTCCTAAATACTTGATTCTAAAGCCCTCGATTTTTTCTGAACTATCGGTTCTAAAATCTTGGATATCATTTAAATGATCAATTATTTTTTGCTTCATTTCTCCAAATAAATTTAGATGGCAAATTTACATTTTTTTGCCGGAATCCACTTTGAATCCTATGCAATTTTTGAAGGGTATGAGACCTGTCGGAGAAGTGAAATAAATAAGTCGAAAATAACAGAAATTAAAACCCCGTTCTTTAGTTGGTTATTAGGAATTTAATTATTTTTGCTATGAAAAAATCAAATTATAATAATTTAAACCCTATAAAATTATGAACTCAAAAATAATGGATGCCTTTATGGAAGAAGTTGAGGCGCGAAATGGACATGAACCAGAATTCATGCAAGCAGTTCAGGAAGTCGCAGAAACTGTGATTCCATATATCGTGACCAAAGATATTTATCACGGTAAGAATATTTTGATGCGTATGGTTGAGCCCGAAAGAGCGATAAATTTTCGCGTAGCCTGGGTTGATGATCAGGGGGAAATCTGTGTGAACCGCGGGTATCGTATCCAGATGAATTCTGCAATAGGACCTTATAAAGGAGGATTGAGATTTCATCCAACCGTAAATATGAGTATTTTGAAGTTTCTTGCCTTTGAGCAGGTATTTAAAAATAGCCTCACAACTTTACCAATGGGTGGCGGAAAAGGTGGTTCTGATTTTGATCCTAAAGGTAAATCTGACGGTGAGATTATGAGATTCTGTCAAAGTTTTATGACTGAGCTTTATAGACACATCGGACCAAACACAGATGTGCCTGCAGGGGATATAGGTGTTGGTGGAAGAGAAATAGGTTATTTGTATGGTATGTACAAAAGACTTAAAAATGAGTTTACAGGAGTTTTAACGGGTAAAGGTATGTCTTGGGGAGGTTCTTTGATCCGCCCTGAAGCAACGGGCTATGGTACGGTCTATTTTGCAGAAAGCATGCTTAAGACAAGAGACGATTCAATGAAAGGTAAAACGGTATTGGTTTCAGGATCTGGTAACGTTGCCCAATATGCAACAGAGAAGGCAACTCATTTAGGAGCTAAGGTAGTAACCTTGTCTGACTCCTCCGGGTATATTTTTGATGCCGAAGGTATCGATGCAGATAAGCTGGCCTTTGTAATGGATCTTAAGAACGTAAAAAGAGGCAGGATCAGTGAGTATGTGAAACAATATCCTTCCGCTAAATTTGTGAAAGGCCAAACACCTTGGAATGAGAAATGTGATGTAGCCATGCCTTGTGCTACGCAGAACGAAGTAAATGGGGATGACGCCAAAGCGTTGTTATCAAATGGATGTTTTGTTATAAGTGAGGGGGCAAATATGCCTTCTAATTTAGACGCGGTTCATACTTTTATTAAGGCTAAGATATTGTATGCCCCAGGGAAAGCTTCCAATGCAGGTGGTGTTGCTACTTCAGGATTGGAAATGAGTCAGAATTCATTGCGTTTAAACTGGACAAGAGAAGAAGTAGATGGTAAATTAAAAGAAATTATGGCCAATATTCACGATTCCTGTATCAAGTATGGTAAAGATGAAGATGGTTATATTGATTATGTAAAAGGAGCTAATATTGCCGGTTTTGTTAAGGTGGCTGATGCCATGTTGGCTCAAGGGGTAGTTTGATTCTTTGAAAAGTTATTCAAAAAAAAACCTTTCGTCAGCGACGAAAGGTTTTTTTTTGACCATGATTGTGTTTTATTTTACACTATTCATATAGGCCGCGATAGCCTGCAGTTCTTCCTCTTTTAAATCTTTAACGAATCCATCAAGGTTCGCTTTCATAATCGCTACCTGACCAGCGTCAGTATCAACTATAGCGTCTTTATTTCCTTTTAAAAATTCTACTAAACTGGCATCATACTGATTGTATACTTTAACGATGTCCTTTATAGAAGGCCCTACGATCTTAGCATCAGCCTGGTGACAAGAGACACAGGTCTTTTCTGTAAAAAGTTTCTCACCCATGGCAATCATATCGCTTCCGGCAGCCGGAGCTTCTTCAGTAACTTCTTTAGGCGCCTCTACTTCTTTTTTAACGTCTTCTTTTTTGGTTTCTCCACAACTTACTAAAGCTAAGGAAAAAATAGCAAATACTAAAAGTATTCTTTTCATAATACAAAATTTTCTGGTTAAATTATTGCAACAAATTTATTACAAAATTGCCAAATCTCTGCATGTAAAGTAACATTATTATACTAAAAATTTCTTATATCTTTCTAAGATTAAAAAGTGTTAAATTTACCGGATAATATAAAGATGATGATTGATAGATTACAGATAGTAAAACAGCGATTTGATGAGGTGGCTGATTTGATCATACAGCCAGATGTGATCACAGACCAAAAGCGTTATGTCAGATTGAATAAGGAGTATAAAGATCTTCTGAAAATCGTTGAGAAAGGAGAAGAATATAAGGAAGCGCTGTCAAATATCGAGGAAGCGAATGAGATCATTTCTGATGGTTCTGATGCCGAGATGGTCGAAATGGCGAAAATGGAGCTTGAAGAGGCAAATGCTAAACTTCCTAAACTTGAAGATGATATCAAGTTTTTATTGATTCCAAAAGATCCTGAAGATGGCAAGAATGTTATCGTAGAGATTAGGGCAGGAACAGGAGGTGATGAAGCCAGTATTTTCGCTGGGGACTTGTACAGGATGTATACTAAATTTGCAGCTGATAACGGTTGGAAAGTAGAGCTTGAAGATGTTAGTGAAGGTACTTCTGGAGGTTTTAAGGAAATTATTTTCAGTATGAGCGGTGAGGAGGTCTATGGAACGATGAAATTTGAGTCAGGAGTGCATAGGGTACAACGTGTGCCCCAAACAGAAACACAGGGTAGGGTGCATACCTCGGCGGCTACCGTTATGGTACTCCCGGAAGCAGAAGAGTTTGATATTGATTTAAAAATGAGTGATGTAAGGGTAGATTATTTCTGTGCCTCAGGGCCAGGTGGGCAATCTGTAAACACGACATATTCTGCAGTTAGACTTACACATGTGCCTACTGGTATTGTTGCACAATGCCAGGACCAAAAATCTCAACATAAGAACAAAGACAAGGCTTTTAAAGTATTGCGCTCACGTATCTATGAAGTGGAATTAGAAAAAAAATTACTGGAAGATTCAGCAAAACGTAAGACTTTGGTAGCCAGTGGAGATAGGTCTGCAAAAATTAGAACCTACAATTATCCTCAAGGAAGGGTGACCGAGCACAGAATAGGACTTACCATATATGACCTCAGTAATGTGATCAATGGAGACCTTCATAAAATTATTGAAGAGTTAAAGCTTGAAGAGAATTCAGAGAAGTTGAGATCAACTGAGAATGAATTTTGAAAAGCGTTTGGTGATACAGGGAATTATTTAAAATCTCATTATCAAGCATAAAAAAACCTGAGGTGAAAGCCTCAGGTTTTTTTTATAAGCAAGAATTATGTTTTATTTAATTTTATCTACTATCGCCTTAAAAGTTTCCGGCTCGTTCATTGCAAGATCGGCAAGAACCTTTCTGTTCAAATCGATGTTATTTGCTTTGATTTTACCCATAAACTGCGAGTAAGATAAACCGTGCTCACGTGCTCCTGCATTGATACGCTGGATCCATAATCCACGGAAATTTCTTTTGTTTTGTTTTCTGTCACGATATGCATAAAGCATTGCTTTTTCAATTGCATTCTTTGCAACTGTATATACATTCTTACGACGTCCAAAGTATCCCTTGGCTTGTTTTAAAATCTTTTTTCTACGAGCTCTTTTAGCTACTGAATTTACTGATCTTGGCATGTTTTAAATTTTTTTGTGTGAGGCAGATTTAAAATCTTTTGATGAGCACTAACACATGGTTTATAATTAATTACCTGTTAAACCTTTGTGGTTTATTTTAACGCTAACTGTTGTTTGATGTTTGCCACATCTGATTTGTGAACCAAACCGGCATGTGTCAATTTCAATTTACGTTTCTTACTTTTTTTGGTCAAAATATGACTTTTGAAAGCGTGTTTTCTTTTAATCTTACCGGTACCCGTTAGTTTAAAACGTTTCTTAGCACTGGATTTTGTCTTCATTTTAGGCATCTTCTTCCTATTTTATTACTTGCTTATAATATTATATTTCCTACTCCTTATTTCTTCTTTTTAGAAGAGATGAACATGGTCATCCTTTTACCTTCTAGTTTTGGCATTTGCTCAACTGTTCCGTAATCTTCCAATTCCTGGGCCAATCTTAACAATAAGATCTGTCCCTGATCTTTAAATACAATTGATCTCCCTTTAAAGAAAACATATGCTTTGAGTTTGGCTCCGCCCTCTAAAAATTTGACAGCGTGTTTCTTTTTGAACTCAAAATCATGTTCATCCGTATTAGGACCAAATCTAATTTCTTTTACAATAACCTTTGTGGCCTTAGATTTTAAAGCTTTTTCGCGCTTTTTCTGCTCATAAAGAAACTTTTTGTACTCTATGATCTTACACACAGGAGGACTGGCCTTTGGGGATATCTCTACCAGATCAAGATCAAGTTCACTCGCTATTTCTCTGGCTTTTTTGGTCGGATATATGCCAGTTTCGACATTATCTCCAACAAGACGTACTTCAGGAGCATCAATTCTGTGATTTATCTTATGTAAATCTTCTTTAATTATTCTCCAAGGTTTTCTCGCTCCTCTGTTTCTTCTAATTGCTATAACTCTAATATTTTAGTTCCCGAAGGATTGGTTACACTTTAAAATTGTTGTAATGTTTTGTCTATTTCATTCTGAATGATTTTGGCAAACTCCTCTACTGTAAACGAGCCTAAATCACCCTCACTATGTTTCCTTACTGACACCGTACCTTCTTTTTCTTCATTTTCACCTATGATCAGCATAAAAGGAACTTTACTCAATTCTGCATCCCTTATCTTTCTTCCTACCTTTTCATTGCGGTTGTCAACGAGGGCGCGAATTTCGTAATTTTCTAGCAAATGTAAAACATTTTTAGTATAATTTTCATATTTCTCGCTGATTGGTAGTAAAATAACTTGATCCGGCGTTAACCATAGGGGGAAATTACCACCTGTATGCTCAATTAAAATGGCAATAAACCTTTCCATAGAGCCAAAAGGTGCGCGGTGGATCATGACCGGCCTGTGCAATTGGTTGTCGGATCCTTTGTAAGTAAGGTCAAATCTTTCCGGTAGGGTATAATCAACCTGTATCGTACCCAATTGCCAATCCCTTCCCAAAACATCCTTTACCATAAAGTCAAGTTTAGGACCATAAAATGCAGCTTCCCCGTATTCGATGACCGTATTAAGGCCTTTTTCGGAGGCTGATTTCATAATGGCATTTTCAGCCTTTTCCCAGTTTTCATCACTTCCGATATACTTTTCTTTGTTTTCAGGATCCCTTAACGAGATCTGAGTCGTAAAATCTTCGAAGCCCAAAGCGCTGAATACATATAAAACAATATCTATAACCGCATTGAATTCTTCGTTGAGTTGGTCAGGAGTGCAAAATATATGTGCATCGTCCTGAGTGAATCCTCTTACTCTTGTTAAACCGTGCAGCTCACCACTTTGCTCATATCTGTATACCGTGCCAAATTCAGCAAATCTTTTAGGAAGATCCTTATAAGAATAGGGTTTAAAATTGTATATTTCACAGTGATGAGGGCAGTTCATTGGTTTAAGCAAGAATTCTTCATTCTCTTTTGGCGTATGAATAGGTTGAAAACTGTCTTCACCGTATTTAGCATAATGACCTGAAGTTACATAAAGTTCCTTTTGGCCAATATGTGGGGTGATCACCATTTCATATCCGGCTTTTTTCTGCGCTTTTTTCAAAAAATTCTCCAATCTCTCTCTCAAAGCAGCACCTTTGGGTAGCCATAATGGCAATCCCTGGCCCACTTTTGCAGAAAATGTAAAAAGCTCCAGTTCTTTACCGAGTTTTCTATGATCTCTTTTCTTTGCCTCCTCTAAAAGTTCCAAATATTCTTTCAGTTCTTTTTGTTTCGGAAAAGAAATGCCGTACACTCTTGTGAGTTGAGGTTTGTTTTCATCTCCTCTCCAATAGGCTCCGGCAACACTCATGATCTTAACCGCTTTGATAATACCTGTATTGGGTACATGTCCTCCACGACATAGGTCTGTGAAATCGCTGTGATCGCAAAAAGTGATATCTCCGTCCGTAAGATTTTCAATAAGCTCAACTTTAAACTCATTACCACTTGATTTGTAATAGGAAAGGGCATCGGCTTTTGATACCGAACGCATTTCGAATTCAAATTTTTGACGAGCAAATTCGAGCATTTTATCTTCGATTTTTTTGAAATCGTTCTCAGATATTCCTTCACTGCCAAAATCAACATCATAATAAAATCCGTTGTCTATCGCAGGGCCAATAGTTAGTTTGGCCTCGGGATGAAAGAATAAGATGGCTTGAGCCAGCAAATGTGCTGATGAATGCCAAAATGCCTTTTTTCCTTCAGGATTGTTCCAGGTATAAAGTATCAGGCTACCATCAGCTGCTAAAGGGGTCTTAGTTTCAATAGTATTTCCATTGAAGTTAGCCGTAATAACATTTCTGGCAAAGCCTTCGCTAATACTTTTTGCAACTTCCATTGGAGTCGTGTTTTTTTCAAACTCCTTAACACTGCCATCCGGTAATGTGATATTAATCATATGCTCATATATATAAGGAGACAAAGATACATATCCGATTTCAATTAAAGAATAGAATATGATCGTAAAATTTCTCTGTCAAAGGGTATTTTGAAAAAGGGTGTATATACGTAATGGTGTCATACTTTTATCAGGTGAGATTCTCGGATGTTCAGCGCAAAAAATATTTGAATTTTTTTCAGTTTGAAACTACAGGTAATCAGCTCGTTGCAATCGGAAGGGAAAAATCAGTAAAAAAAGTAAAGAAATAATTAGGTTAGTATTCATATTTGGTTGTATTTTTGCAGCCGCTTAAAAACGGTAATACACTTGTTTTAAAAGCAAAGTTCAAGTTGAAATAGAGCCAAAAAAAGTAATCAAATAAATAAATAAATATTTTTAAATATTTATTTGGTGATTATAGAAAAAGGTTTTAGTTTTGCACC
>CAZPHF010000066.1:0-15036 GCA_964586115.1 uncultured Flavobacteriaceae bacterium
TATAATGGAAATATCTATCTTCTGTTTTTGAGTACACTACTTATCCAACACTATAGGTTCATAATTAGTTCAATACAAGTACTTATAGTACCTAAAAATGTATATTTTTAAACTTCTTCAAGAGAAACTTAATAGATAAAAAATGTTGTACAAATGTTGTACTGATAAGAAATAGAAAAGACTTACAATTTCTTGTAAGCCTTTTGTTTATTGAGCTCCTCCTCTTGGACTCGAACCAAGGACCCTCTGATTAACAGTCAGATGCTCTAACCAACTGAGCTAAGGAGGAATTTTATTTTTGTTTTGAGGTGTGCAAATATAAATGTTTTTAGATTTACCGCAAACGTTTTTCAAAAAATATTTCAAAAAATATACCCTCTTAAATTCATCCGTGAAGAACCAATTAAAAGAGGGTATTCTAAATCGTTAATATTGCTCAGATATTTACTGAAAGTTTCCTGTTCTTTAAATAATAATCCAGGAATAATAGAGAGCTTAAGGCAAATATACTCAACCCAAACAAGGGTGAGGTTAAGATAGCCGGCAAATCAAATGTCATGGAATTCGATAATAAATTATCGACTTTTTTCATCGTTCCATCAATCGCCTGAGAAGTAGTTGAATTCTTTTCTCCCGTCATAAGAACATATACAAATATTGATGTGACAAATACAGTGATCAAAGTCCAGACTTTTTTACTTATAATTGGAGCATTTACCACTTTAACCGATGCTTTTTCAACCTCAGCCATCACTCTTGCGGTAAAATTCAACGAAGGGCTTTCCAATGCGTTCTTTTTCAATAAAGAACTCAGGGCATTTTCTTGCTTTACATCAACAGCTTCAATCTGATTCATGATCTTATTCGCAAAATCAACAGATGGTTCTTCCATCTTCAAACTCTCTCTAATGAGTTTATCTATTTTCTTGTCTTCCTTCATAATATCGTTTTTACTTCTTCCTTCAATAAGAATGATAATTCTGTATTCAATTTTTTTCTGGCTCTAAACAATTTGACTTTAATATTGCTCTGTGTCAAATTTGTAATCTGTTCTATTTCTTCAATCGAACTTTCATTCATATAAAATAAGGTAATCAACAGTGCATCTTTTTCAGGTAATCTGTCTATCGCCGCTTTCACATATTTCTGTTGTTCTCCATTTTTGATGGCCTCAATCTGTGGAAATTCACTTCCTTCACTGTAATTATCTATCACATAATCATCAATATCAGTAGTTGCTACTTTTTTCTTTCTGATTTTTGTTATGGAATTTCTATATACTATGGTATACAACCAGGTTGAGAACTTTGAGTTTCCTTTAAAACTATCCAATTTTTCATAGGCCTTTAAAAAACTATCCTGAGCTACTTCTTCCGCATCCTCATGATTCTTGACGATTTTTATCGACAGCGTATAAGCCATGTTTTTATACTTATTAATTAAATAAGCAAAGGCGTTAGTGTCTCCTTGCAGGACCTTATCAATATATATCTGATCTGAATTCTTATCCATCTATACTACTTATGCATACATTATATAAGACTTACTATTAGAACTTAAGGTTACAAGTTAGTCCAAAAAATTTATTTTATAAAAATATGTAACCTGTATTTTAATGTTGTTGTCTTATAAGGAAAGCAAAATGTTTAACTAAATAATTTATATCATGGAAGCAGTTTTAATCCCTTTAATAGTATTTTCGTCAATTTTCGGTATGGTTTACGTGTTTTTAAACACTAGAAACAAAGAACGTTTATCATTAATTGAAAAAGGAGCTGACGCCTCTTTATTCGCAACAAAAAAGAGCTATAGATCTAACCTGACTTTGAAATTTGGAATGTTAGCTGTTGGAATCGGTATTGGTATTTTAATTGCCTCTATTTTGGAAACCTACACAGTTCTTGATGAAGAGGTGGCCTATCCATCAATGATCTTTTTATTCGGAGGTTTGTTCCTTGTTGGCAATGCGATGATCGAAAAGAAAGATAAAGTTGAGGACGAGTAAATCCAGAATAACCAATAAGAAAATGTAGCTGAAGCAAAGTATCTAAAGGAATTTAGTTTACTTTTCATAATTCGAGACATAAGCGAGCCCCTTACTTAAGTAAGGGGCTCGCTTAATTCAAACCCTCAGTGATTAGCATCCTATTTCGCTGAAATATAAAGTCTGTTGAACTCTTTTGTTATGACAAATGAATTTTCTCCATTGATCTTTAATTTTTTAAGATCAAGTATTTCATGATCAATTTCAATTTTAGCAATTTTAAAAGGTAGTGCCTTTAAATTGATCTTAAAAGTCTGATAAGGAGTTATGTACTTACCTGATTTAAATTGCTGAATCGTGAGTGATTTCTTTTTACCGATCAATTTGAAATCACGTAAGCTAAATCGTCCCTTCTTATAATCATATCCATCGTGAGCATCTTCATAGACCTGTGAAGTTTCCTTTCCGTTCTTAAAATAAATATCAAGTACCAGTTCCTTAATCTCCTTTTCACCAACATATTGCTGAATTGGGTATTTAGGAATGATGGCTCCTGCTTTAATAAAAATAGGCATGGAATCTAGATCAGCATCTACCCATACTTCCTCTCCTCCTTCAATTAATGAATCATCCCAGAAATTATACCATTCACCATTGGGGATAAACATTCTTCTTCCTTTGGCATTAGGTTCTGCTATGGGGCAGGCCAGTATCTTTTCTCCAACAATAAATTCATCATTTCTGTAATGAGTATGTGGATCTTTCTGATCAAATAATACCATTGATTTCAGAATTGGAATTCCTTCCTCAGCATACCTCCAAAAAGCAGTGTACAAGTATGGTAATAACTGGTATCTGATCTCTATAAATTTCCTTACGATGTCAGTAATATTAGTTCCGAACGTCCATGGCTCCTGATCTCCGTGGTCACCCGAAGAGTGTGTTCGGAAAAAAGGATGGAACATCCCCAATTGAATCCAACGAGCATAAAGCTCTCCATTGGGCTGTTCGGCAAAACCACCTATATCTGATCCCACAAAAGAGAAACCTGACATACTTAATCGCTGCGCTTGTATGTTAGCAATATTCAAATGATCCCAGGTGGCTACATTGTCACCGGTCCAAGTTGATGTATAACGTTGAGCCCCTGAATAAGCCGCTCTGGTAATCACAAAAGGTCGTTTAGGATAAGAGAATTTTTTTAACCCCTGATAGGTCGCTCTTGCCATTTGCATTCCATATACATTATGAGCCTTTCGATGACTGCAACTGTTTCCTTCATAATTGTGTCTTACATCATCTGGAAAGGTTTTTCCCGGAACATCCATAACTGCAGGTTCGTTCATATCGTTCCAGACACCTCTAACCCCAATATCTTCAATGAGTTCTTTGTATAAACCTGACCACCATTCCCGAACTTCAGGATCAGTAAAATCTGGAAAGAAACACTCTCCCGGCCAAACTTTACCCTTCATATACGGGCCATCTGCTCTTTTACAGAAGTAATCCTTTTCCAGGGCCTCTCTAAAGATATTATAGTCCATATCAATCTTGATTCCCGGATCTATAATCGCAATAGTTTTAAAGCCCTCATCCTCCAATTCCTTGACCATCCTTTTCGGATCCGGAAAATATTCCTTATTCCAGGTAAAGCATCTGAATCCATCCATATAATCTATATCGAGATAAATGGCATCACAAGGAATTTTCAGGTCTCTAAATTTCTTGGTAATTGCTTTTACATTAGACTCGGGATAATAGCTCCATTTACACTGGTGATATCCCAAGGCCCATAAAGGTGGCAATTGATGCGGCTTACCGGTAAGATCCGTATAAGAAGCCACAACATCAGTCATGTCAGGGCCATAAATGAAATAATAGTTCATCTCACCACCCTCTGCCCAGTAACTGGTTATATTTCTTCGCTCTGCGCAAAAGTCAAAATATGATCTAAAGGTATTGTCTAAAAATATACCATAAGCCTTTGTATGGTGTAATCCAATATAGAAAGGAATGGCTTTATAAATAGGATCAGTATCCCTTCCATAGGCATATGAATCCGTTACCCAATTCTCGAAACGCTTACCCTTCAAATTGATATGAACCGGTTTATCTCCTAATCCATAATAAGCCTCACTATCCTGTCCAACTTTTGACATTTTAACAATGTCTCCCCCAAACTCATAACTTTCCTCCCAATGAAACCCAATTTCATCTTCACAAATAAGCACACCATCTTTGGCATCATAGATAGACTTTCGCATATCAGCCTTAGCGATCTTACAGATCAGCTTGGATGTGGTTATCACATAATGTGTTTTATCTTCAGTGAGTTCCAAATGATTATACCCCTCACTGGCATATTTTGTGATGGCATAAGAAAAATCCTTGTCAAAAATCGTTTTAGTACTATATCTGAATCGCAATACACTATCACGTCTTACAGTGACCTGAAGCACTACATAGTTTTCAGTAGTAAAATAGAAAGTATCAACATCCTTTCTGTAAGAAACTATTTTAGAAGGGAATAAATTCCCTTTATTTTCAAGCTCAGTATTTAAAATCATATTTCGTCATTTTATCTGCCTGACAGGCAGTATATTTCATAACCTACAAACCTAATAAAATTCGCTAATCAAAGTGATATGGATAAATGAAAAATACCCCCTTATTTTTATGAACAATTAAAAATAAAGGGGTATTACTTATATATACCTAATTTCTATACTATATTATCTCAAAGGCCACCAAACTTATTGGTGGAAGGGTAATCTTAGCAGAATAAGGCCTGCCATCCCTGGCCTCTTTTTTTATAACAATCTCTTTTGAATTACTAATTCCACTTCCAAAGTACTTTTTAAAATCACTGTTTAGTATTTGTTTAAGCTTTCCCTTTCTAGGGACCCCTATTTCATAGTCCTTTCTCACTACAGAGGTGAAGTTACATATCACGATTACGTCATTCTTTTCATCATGACCCTTTCGAATATACGAAATAATAGAATTCTCATGATCTCCATAGTTGATCCATTCAAACCCTTCTCCACTAAAAGCTTTTTCGTATAAAGCCGGCGAGTTTTTATAAAAAGTGTTCAGATCCTTTACAAAGGTTTGTAATCCTTTATGGGGTTTAAACTCAAGCAAATGCCAGTCTAGACTTTGTGAAAAGTTCCATTCGTCAGATTGTCCAAATTCACCACCCTGAAAAATCAGTTTGGTACCTGGATGCGTATACATATAAGCATATAACAATCTCAGGTTAGCAAATCGTTGCCATTCATCTCCTGGCATTTTCCCCAAAAGAGACTTTTTACCATAAACAACCTCATCATGTGACAAAGGCAACATGAATTTTTCAGAAAATGCATAGGCAAGACTAAAGGTAATTTCATTTTGATGATGCTTTCTGTAAATCGGATCCTTAGAGAAATACTCCAAGGTATCATGCATCCATCCCATCATCCATTTCATTCCAAAACCAAGGCCTCCAAAATCAACCGCGTTAGTTACTCCCGTATAGGCGGTAGACTCCTCTGCAATTGTTTGAATACCATCAAAATTAGCATATACTTCTCGGTTAAAATCTTTCAGAAAATCTACAGCTTCAAGATTTTCCCTGCCACCGTATTTGTTTGGCTCCCATTCTCCTTCTTCACGTGAATAATCAAGGTAAAGCATAGAAGCAACTGCGTCTACTCTTAAACCATCTATGTGGTATTTATCAAACCAATAGAAAGCATTACTGATCAAAAACGATTTAACTTCATTTCTTCCATAATTAAAAATGAGGCTTTTCCAATCCTGATGATAACCTCTTCGCGGATCTGGATGCTCGTATAGATGACTTCCGTCAAAAAAGCCTAAACCATGATCATCTGAAGGAAAATGCGAGGGTACCCAGTCAAGGATAATTCCAATATCATTTTGATGCAATCGATCACATAATTTCATGAAATCTGTGGCCGAGCCGAATCGAGAAGTCGGGGCAAAATATCCGATCAATTGATAACCCCATGAAGGATCAAAAGGGTATTCCATGACCGGCATGAATTCGATATGTGTAAAATTCATTTTCTTTACATACGCAACCAATGAATCGCCAAACTGATCATAACTCATAAAGCTATTATCATCAGCGTTTCTCATCCAGGAACCGAGATGTACCTCATAAACCGCATAAGGTTTATCCAGATCGTTCTTATCCTTTCTGTAGCCCATCCACGACTTGTCTTTCCATTTGTAATCCTCTATATTTGAAATTATGGAAGCTGTGCTTGGTGGCTTCTCAAATGAAAAGGCATATGGATCTGCTTTTTCCGTTGCGATCAGGTTGTGATTTGATTTGATCTTATATTTATAACGCATTCCCTCCTTGGCATCGGGAACAAACCCTTCCCAAATTCCTGAGCCATCCCAACGAACATTAAGACGGTGCTGCTTCTCATTCCAAAAATTGAAATCTCCTATAACAGAAACTGATTTTGCCGATGGTGCCCAGACTGCAAAATAAGTACCCTCAACTCCATCTATGGTAACTAGATGCGAGCCAAACTTTTCATAAAGCCTGTAATGCTTTCCAGATTTAAAAAGATCGATGTCAAAATCGCTAAAAAGACTATAATTAATTACTTCTGCCATGTGATTAATGATTTATAATATTAGAAATTCCTTTTAAAGGAATCAGAGCCCAGCGCGGACGTGAATTTAATTCATATCCAATTTCATATATTGCCTTTTCCAACAAACAATATTTGAGGATAAAAATGCGCTCTTGGTTATACCCAATGTTTAAATTGGCATTTTGTACTTCTTCAATATAGGTGCCCAGAAAAACACTGGTCAAATAACTGTATAATATTTCAGCGGCCCTAAATAATTCTTCCTGAGATTTATTATAGACTTCAGCATTATTAAAAACTGTAGCATAGATCGCATAATGAAAGGATCTAAATAAACCTGCTACATCCTTTAAAGGAGGTTGTTTTACTTTTCGGTCACGGATGGTACTTTCAGGCTCTCCTTCAAAATCAAGTATGAAAAAATCATCATTTGTGACCAGTATCTGCCCTAAATGATAATCTCCATGAACCCTGATTCGTTCACCCTTCAGTTTCGTCCAGTCGAAGTTGGTAATTCTTTTTCTGATAACAGTCTTTTTTTCAAGAAATTCTCTTGCAAGATCCAAGGCCAAACCATCCAATTTATGCATCTGATTCTCAATAATATTCAACCTGTTTTGAAACTGATACAGTAACCTGTTTTTAAGCCAAACTTCGTAATCACCGTTAAAATGATTCGGTGTAAATGCAGTGTCTTCAAATTCAGATCCCAGTACAATATGCATTTCGGCTGTTCTGACTGCAAGTTGCCTGATCTTAACCAATAAATTGAGTCCGACCCAGTCAATGATCTCAGGGCAAACTTCATTGATGTGACGTCTTTCGAACATATCAACAGTTGTCAATGAATCTAAGGCTATATTTTTTGTTTCGAGATTCAGAAACACCCCATGAAGTTCCTTTAGCATATAATCCCAGGCATCTCCGTCATTTGGCACCAGTTTCTGCATTAAGGCAATGGTTACGTTTACATGATCTAAATCGATGATATTTAAACTTCCCTGATAAGCGGGTGTATTTTTAAAATCTTTTATCTCACTGAGAAACCTGCTCATCTCATAATCAGGGTTCTTATCAGCAAATATTCTTCTAAAGAATTTCAACACAAACTGATCATTGTAAATGATCGAAGTATTGCTCTGTTCCAGCCCCATGAATCTGGACGATTCATAGACAACATCCTTAAATGATTCGCTCCGGTGATATTGCACTTTTGTTCTGTCAAAAGGTGCTGCTCCCAGGATTCTTTCAAAAACAAGTTTTCTGAATGCCTCTAAATTGATGGCATCAATAATATATCCTTGTTGCCCTTGAATTTTTATAGGAAGGATACGATCACTTTTGGCAAAACTAACATCCGTTACAAAAGCAATTGGTAAAAAGTAATGATGAAAAAAGGCTTCAACAAAATCCATTTCCAATAAGAGTCCGAAATAAACTTCACCGTGCTGCTGTATCCTGAAATATTCACTGAGTTCAATATATTTCAGCTTGCTTGCCTTACCTCCATACCACCTTTGCTTCAAAATATAATCTTCCAAAACCTCTGACAAAAAGACCTGAATAAAGTCCTTGTTTTCAAGCAGATCCTCCCACACTCCTTCAAATTCAAAGGTAGATTGTAATTTTGTTTTTGTGGACTTATCGGCCATAAGACTATTTAATTATTTCAAAAATATGAAATGGCATATTTGGATGCAATTCAACAAAATTCCATTCTCCATTCCAGGTATATGCTACATCGGGCACTACATCCCTGACCTGTAACTGATGGTCATGTCCAACACCCATATCTTGTATCGGCAATTGTACGGTACCTCTCTGGGCATGATGATGGTCAAGACTGATCACAACGAACACCTCACTTGTTTTGTCGTCATTCCATTTATAAAATGCAATTAACTGGTCATTATCAATATGACAGAACTTTATATTATTGGTTTGCTGTAATGCTTCATGATCCTTCCTCGCTTTGTTAATTCCTGAGATCAATTTAATGAGCCAGTTTTCAACATCCCAATCATAGTGTTGTATCTGAAATTTTTCGGAATTCAAATACTCTTCTTTTCCTGGCAGTGCATCGCTGATCATCTGTTCGAATACTGGACCATAGATTCCTAAATTTGAACTTAGAGTTGCGGCCAATACATATCGTTGTATATGTTTAGGTTCGTTGGCTCCTTGTAAATGGAAAGGATTGATATCAGGTGTGTTAGGCCAGAAATTTGGTCTCATATATTCTGCCTGTTCTGTCTTAGTCAACTCTTCCACATAGTTGATCAACTCGTGTTTATTGTCGCGCCAGGTGAAATAAGTATATGATTGAGAATAGCCCTGTTTGGCCAACTGCTGCATTATTTTCGGTCTTGTAAACGCCTCAGCCAGAAAAATAACATCAGGATATTTTTTCTTTACTTCTTGAATGATCCAGTTCCAAAAATAAAATGGTTTGGTATGGGGATTATCAACCCTGAAGATATTGACGCCGCAGTTTATCCAGAAGTACAGGATATCCAGACATTCTTGCCAAAGTGCTTCAAAATCTTTTGATTCGAAATAAATAGGCAGGATATCCTGGTATTTTTTCGGCGGATTTTCTGCGTATTGTACGGTTCCATCGGGTCTCCATTTGAACCAGGAGGCATGGTCTTTTACCCATGGATGGTCGGGTGCTGCCTGCAAGGCATAATCCATAGCAATTTCAATATCCAGCTCTTTTGCTTTATGTATCAATTCCTTAAAATCGTCCAGAGAACCAAGGTCTGGATGAATGTCTTTGTGTCCTCCCTGTTTGGATCCAATGCCCCAGCATGACCCAACATCGCCATCTACGGTTGTTGTTGTATTATTTTTACCTTTTCTGTTCACTTCTCCTATGGGATGTATAGGAGGGAAATAAAGGGTGTCAAAACCCATGTCAGCTACCCGCCCCAATAAGGGAATACAATCCTTAAAGGTTCCATGTGTATTGGGTTCTTTTGCAGAGGATCTAGGAAAAAATTCGTACCAGGTACTGAACAAAGCCTTTTTTCTATCCACATAAACCCCCAACTCACCTGAGGTGTTAGCCAGAAATTTTTTGGGATACTTTTCAAAAATTGATTTAAGTGAATCCGATACTGCTTGGGTCACTGCTTCCTGATAGTTGCCTTCATTTTTAAACAATTTCAGTAGCTGTTTCAAATAGGTTTTTTCTGTCGCACTGGCCTTTTTCATGACCTCCTCAACATGCAGTAAGCCTTCTGCTAATTCTGAACTCACGTGCTGACCATCAGCAATCTTTCGACCAATACCGTATTGCCAGTTCAAAGCATAGTCAACCCAGCATTCTATTTTATAAGCATAATTACCTTGTTTTTCAACCTTAAATGAACCATACCAATCATCATTATGGCCCGGAGCCATCCTCGATTCTTGCCATTTCTTTTCATTTTGATGCTTGTACAGTATCGATGCAGCGATCACATCATGACCGTCAGCCAATACATCAGCCGAAACTTTGATTACTTGACCAACAACTCTTTTTATGGAAAACTCTCCCCCGTTGATCTGTGGTGAAACACGATCAATAACCACTCTTTGCTGTTTATGCATGTTCGAAAAAATTAATTCTTAAATAACGTATCCCTTAGGAATAGTCGCTCCTTTTTTGATGACCACAATACCATCCCTAATACAATACAGATCAGTTTCCTCATCTTTTAAATGATTGCCTCCATTGATTCTAACGTCATCCCCAATGCGACAATTCTTGTCAATAATTGTATTCTTTATAAAGCAGCGTTCTCCAATACCCATTAGGATACTTGTCTTGTTCCTACTGATCTCATCAAGGGTTTCATATGAATCATTCCCCATCATATAGGTATTGATGACGGTGGATTCATTTCCTATTCTGGATCGGATTCCTATGACTGACCTGTCAATTTTAGCCGCATGGACAATACAACCTTCTCCTATCACACTTCTGTTCAAAGTGGTTCCTGAAATTTTTGAAGTAGGCAACATTCTAGCGCGCGTATAGATTCTTTTGTTTCTGTCATATAAATCAAACTCAGGGATATCATCTGTTAGCCCGAGATTGGCT
Source organism: uncultured Flavobacteriaceae bacterium (assembly GCA_964586115.1). Taxonomy (GTDB): domain Bacteria; phylum Bacteroidota; class Bacteroidia; order Flavobacteriales; family Flavobacteriaceae; genus Lutimonas. Next base: position 10,691 of record CAZPHF010000066.1, read on the forward strand.
TCAAAGAAAGACTCAATATTTCCTATATCGGTCCAGTATCCTTCGTATTGGTAACTTATTATTTTATGTTTGCCAAGTGCCTGAGGAATAATTTCCTTTCCGAAATCATTTGTCTCCGGATTCTTCATCAACTCTACAAGAAGGTCCCGATTAAAGATATAAATCCCCATAGAAGCCAGGTAATTCCTACCTTGTGACTTCATCCCATCACTTACTTCTGAGGTCCAGTCGGGAAGCAGTTTTGACTCTGGTTTTTCAATAAAAGAAGTTACTTCATTTTTATCATCTGATTTTAGTATCCCAAAAGATGTAGCGTCCTTAGCATTTACCGGAATAGTAGCAATCGAGATCTCTGCACCTGTCTTTACATGTTGCTCAACCATCAGATTGTAATCCATTTGATATAACTGGTCGCCCGAGAGAATTAAGGCGTATTCAAAATCATGTCTTAAAAAATGATGCATACTTTGTCTTACCGCATCCGCCGTTCCTTGAAACCAAGTGTCGCTCATAGGTGTTTGCTCTGCGGCAAGCACGTCAACAAAAGCCTGACTAAAAAAACTAAAATGATAGGTGTTTTTTATATGTCTGTTCAAAGACGCCGAATTGAACTGGGTCAACACATACATTCTTTTTATCTCAGAATTAATACAATTGGATATTGGAATATCCACCAATCGGTATTTTCCTGCAATGGGTACAGCGGGTTTAGACCTGCTTTCGGTTAATGGGTAAAGTCGAGAACCTTGTCCTCCTCCTAGTATAATTCCTAAAACTTTTTTACTAAACATATTTCTCTGGTTAAAGATTCGTATAAAGTTAAATATTCTTGCGCTGATTTATCCCATGAATGGTCAATAAGCATGCATTTTTTTCTGATCTTTTTTAATTCCTTCTCATTTTCATATAATTTCTTCGCTCGATTTATCGAATCACATAGATCTTTCACTGAAGCTTCTATGTGGCAGATACCGAATCCACCATCACCTATATCCACTACAGTATCATTTAAACCTCCTGTTCTTCTAACAATTGGTATCGTACCATAGCGCAGGGCATACATTTGATTCAATCCACAAGGTTCAACCCTTGAGGGCATTAAAAGGAAATCAGATCCGGCATATATTTGATGAGCCAAACTTTCATTAAAGCCTATTTCGCAGGCATAATTATCCTTAAAATGAATAAACAAGGATCTTAATTCAGATTCTATTTCTGCCTTACCTTCGCCTAAAATAAGGATATTGATATCCTTCTTCAATAGCGATTTATAAACGACTGCTGGAAAAAGATCAGCTCCCTTTTCATAAACCAATCGGCCAATAAAAGAAAACAATGGCTTCGACGCATCCAATGAAAACCTTTTACATAGCGCCTCCTTGTTTTCTTGCTTTCCTGATGTCAAATCAGTCTTAAAAACAGACGTGCCCATCAGTTTCTCTTTCATCAGATCAATGATTTGTACAAGGCCTCTACCTGTTTAGCTATTGCTATCCAATCAAAAGTTTCTTCAACTCGTTTTCTTCCGTTTTTAGCCATCAAAGCAGAAAGATCTCTATCTTGAATTAATTTATTTACTCCTTCCGCAAGATCTTTCGAGAATTTATCAGGATCTACGGGCTCAAAAGGTGCTTCTTTCTGTTGTTCAAGAGGCACTAAAATTCCTGTTTCTCCATGAACAACAACTTCCTTGATACCTCCAACGGCACTCGCCACTACTGCTGTTTCACATGCCATCGCCTCTATATTGATGATACCAAAAGGTTCATAAATAGAGGGGCAACAAAATACATCCGCATGAGAATACAACTGTATGACCTCATCTTTATCAAGCATCACATCGATCCATATCACATTGTCTCTCTCCTTTTTTACTGCATGAACACTTTCCTCCATTTCCTTCGCAATTTCAGGGGTGTCTGGTGCACCAGCACACAGAACGATCTGGGTGTCAGGGTCTATATACTTTATCGCATTGACCAAATGAATGATCCCCTTCTGCCTTGTAATCCTTCCTACAAATAGGACAAAAGGTTTGCTCTGGTCAATTCCATACTTTTGAAGTGTGGTACTTGCTTCAGTAACCACGTATTCCTGAAGGTTGATTCCGTTATAAATAACTTTTACTTTTTCAGGATCCACATCAAAATATTTCAAAACATCTTCTTTGGTCTCCTTAGACACAGCGATCACCGCATCAGCCATTTCTATAGCCGTCTTTTCAACCCAGGAAGAAGCATCATAGCCTCTACCAAGTTGTTCTCTTTTCCAAGGCCTAAGTGGCTCCAAAGAATGAGTTGTGATAACCAAAGGAATACCATAGCATAATTTAGCTACAATCCCTGCAAACTGCGCATACCAGGTATGACAATGAACAATATCAGCATCCACTTCATCCGCATTCATTTGAATGCAGGTGCTTAATGTTTTAAAAACAGCCTTCAACTTATCATTAGACTGATCAAAATCAGGCGTATCAAAAGGGAATCCCTTAACTGATAAATTACCATCTTTTTTATCCTGATCACCAAAGCACCGAACATCAATCTCCATTAATTTGGCTAATTCTGCCGCTAGATATTCTACATGTACGCCGGCTCCTCCATAAACATATGGGGGAAATTCTCTGGTATAAAAAAGTGCTTTCATTATTTTTTTTCTTTAAATGAATAATTTCTAATAAGATGTTGATCAGTTTCGGGATTCCATACCTTGGTGTCAATTCCATTCAGGATCCCCAAAAACTTTTCACTTTCCTGATTTACCAATTCTTCAAGTCCATTCGCATTTGACTTTAGTTCTTCAAGATAGCCTGGTGACACAGTTGTAACTCTCCATGAACACTTGATGGCAGTTGCCAACGGGTTAATTACCCCATCCCAGTCTATGAAGCCCATTTTCTTCAGATCAAATTCAGGAAAGTATCTTAACTTATCAAAACTAAACTGACCTTGGTATTGTGCATTATGAATTGTAAATACTGTCGGAATTTCCTTTAGTGCTTTGTAAGCAGATGCATGTGACATTAAAAAGGCTAAAAAGCCTGTTTGATGATCATGTGCATGAACTATTGAGGGTTTTTGATCCAGATTGAGCAACCAATCCAATACGGCAAGCTGAAAAGCCAGAAAGCGCTCTACATCATCGTCGTAAGAATACACTTGAGGTCGATCAAATAAACCAGGAATATTAACCAAATATACAGGAAATTCAAGAGGGTTCTCAGGCGTCAAAATTTCAAAGTCATAATGAAGTTTCCCCAGCTTAAGATGACCATTATAAACCTTGTTAAAGCCCATGCTCTTAGAGAAATCATTATCATAAAAAGGTATAATTACCTTAGAGACAACACCGTTTTTTTTCTGGTATTTGGGTAAGGCACCTACTACATCAGCCAATCCACCAACCTTGGCTATTGGAAAACACTCGGCACTTACATTAAGAATTTCCATAGAGAATTAACTACAATAAAAATCTATACCGCTTAATATCAGCGGTATAGTATTCTTTGTTTCAATTTTTCAATATATAAAATAATTATGGTATTCTAAAAAATTTGTCTGTGAATATTCAATGTAAATAAAAATTGAAACCTTTTTTTAACAAACACATTTTTATCAGCCAATAAATTAGCAATTAAATAAATGAAAGATGAAATTGTGTTAAAAGAAAAACTACAGTTACAGCTAATACAAACTATGTATCAAAAATTTATGAATTTTTCCAATACTGAGGTTTGGTATCTTCAGAGATCTGATTCCAATAATCCTGATTTACAATATGCTTCCCATCAATGGTTCTTAGTCTTCTTTGAAAAACATAAACCGCTGGGTTAAAGGTCATATCGGTTACACCTACGGTATATAACTGAGGTTCTTCCTCTGATTTTCTTTTTTCTTCCTGCACTATTACTTCAAAGCCGTTAGCATCTAGAAGTTTAGTTAAAAAATTCTTACGTGATTCTTCAATTTTTTTTTCTACAAAAGTTACCCGTTGCTCTTCAATGCTGCCAAATAAATGTTTTCCTCCTAATCCCATAAATTCCTAATTTAAAAAACTATTACTAATTGAAAATATATAAGTATAAAATGGACTATAGACACCTGCTATTAAAATACCAAGTACTGCAAGAATTAATCCTAATCTCATAAACGTTGGGCTTTTAAAGAAAGGTATCGCATCGGGGTTTTTTCTTAGAAACATGGCTCTAATAACCAACAAATAGTAATACAAAGAAATCGTTGCATTAACTACAGCTATAAAAACCAAAACATAGTATCCTTTACTTGCCGCTGCGGCATATAAAAAGAATTTGCCAAAAAACCCTGCCAAAGGCGGTATTCCTG
>CAZPHF010000067.1:0-15005 GCA_964586115.1 uncultured Flavobacteriaceae bacterium
ATAATATAGACGAATGATAAAAGATATAATAGTAATTGCTATTCTTTTTATATCAGCACTAAGTTTTTCACAGGCAACCAATTCATCTCCATATTCTTTATTCGGAATCGGAGATCAGGCACATTTAAAAACGGTTGAAGAAATTGCGATGGGACAGATGGGTGGAGCATTAAATAGCGAATATCAACTAAGTTTTACGAATCCGGCTTCTTTCGGTTCGCTAAGCTATACTACCTATGTCTTCTCTGCAGGTAATAAAACAAATTATGTGAACGACGGCGAAAACGAACAAACCAGTTCTGCTGCCGCATTGAGTTATATAGCTTTAGGAATACCCATCAGAGGTAATCAAGGGCTAGTGATGGGGCTTCAATTGAATACTGCTGTAGGTTATTCTTTGATCGATCAAACTTTGGGTGATGATGGTACTATCCTGGAATTAGACCGCTACTATGGAAGTGGGGGGACAAACCGGGTATTTTTGGGATATGGATATAAGTTTCCCTTTAATTTGTCTTTTGGAGCTGAACTTGCATATGTTTTTGGTGGTATTGACAATAATGTTCTAAATAGAAGGGATAATGTACAGTTGGCAACACAGCACATTACAGACTCAAATATTAAAGGAACTTCTGTCAAAATTGGTGTTCACTATGCTACAAAAATTAGCGAAGATCTGAGTGTAAAATTTGGAGTGGCTACCGATTTGGAGTCAACTCTTACGGAAAAAGGTGAAGTTCAGCTCTTTTCTATTTTAAATAGTGATAGTGGTTTAGGAATTCCTGTCGATACGCTAAGCAGTTCTGAATATACCGCAACTATCTCGTCTCCATTGAAAACGGCTATTAGTGCTGGGATAGGTGAAGATAACAAATGGTTTGTGGGTGCAGAATATACTTTCCAAAATGCTTTGGACTTTTCAGGAGGAATTTACGATAATATTGATTTCTATCGTTATGATAAATTTTCAAATATTTCTGTAGGTGGCTTTTATACCCCAAATATGAATTCGATCAGTAATTATTTTAAAAGAGTAACTTACAGGGCTGGTTTTAACTATGAAAAGACCGGTTTAATTGTCAATGAAACCGAAATTAATGAATATGGCATATCTTTTGGAGTAAGTTTACCCATTGGATTAAAATTATCTAATGTAAATTTGGGTTTCGAATTGGGTAAAAGAGGAACAACTGATAACAATTTGGTTGAAGAGGATTTTTTCAACTTTAGAATGAGTTTGTCTCTGAATGACAAATGGTTTAGAAAACAAAAAATTTATTAATATTAACAAATCTTAAAAATGAAATCAGCAAAGACAGTATTTATTGTGGTGATGCTTTTCCTTACAGGAGTAAGTTTTACTGGGTATGCTCAAGACAAGTACGGCAGCGAACCAGACAAATGTAAAACGAATCTATCTCTTTTTCATGAGGCAGTAAAAATGGCGAATTATGACGCCGCTTATGAACCTTGGAAATGGTGCCTCGAAAACTGTCCTGAAGCTTCAAAGATCATATTTAGTGACGGTATAAAAATGGCCGAAGCAAAATACAATATGGCAGCAGGTGCTTTGGAGGTGAAAAAAGGTGAAAAGATTCAAACCAACGATTATATTGTTAAGGTAGAAAAAAATTATTTTGACACCACTAAATTAAATAAAGCACAAATGGCAGAAAATGCTATTGAAGTGGTTTATGTATATGAGCTTAGAGTAAAGTATTTCCCGGAAAATCTTGGGAAAGTTTATAGTGACTGGGCCAACTTCTTGTTTAAAAGAGCGGTTTTAGAGAAAATAATTTTAAAAGACGAGATCTTTGACAAACTTGGTAAGTCATTCAAGGCGGATCCAACAGGGATGAGTGTAAAAAATCTTGGAAAGTATTTCGAAACAGTAACTGAGATTGAAAAGGATGTAAATCCACAGAGAGTTTTTGATACTTATGATGATATTACCGAAGCGGTAGGTCTTAAAATGGATAAATATTCCAGAGAGCTGGATGCTTTAAATGATAAAATTGCCAAAGGTGGGGAACTATCTTCAAAAGAGAAAAGTAAGAAAAGAGCAAGAGAAGTAAATTTAAGAGCACTGGGTCAAGTTGAAGGGTACCTTGATAATACGCTTACCGAAGTTGCTACCTGCGATAGATTGATTCCATTGTATAAAGATAATTTTGAAAAAAACAAAACAAATGTTACCTGGCTTAAAAGAGCTGTTTCAAGATTGAACCAAAAAGAATGTACAGATAATACTATTTATACTGAAATGGTTGAAGCCTATGTTAATGCTGCGCCTTCTTCAGATGCCTTCGTATTTTATGCGGGTATTTTAATGGAGCAAGGAGAATCGAATAAAGCGATTGAGTATTTTAATAAAGCCATCAACCTTGAAGCTGATAATTATAAAAAAGCTAAGTATTATTACAGAGTTGCCATGATCATGAAAAAGAAGGGTTCAAGATCTGAATCGAGAAGATATGCGCGTCTAGCCATCAAGGAAAGACCAAGTATGGGTAGCGCTTACTTATTAATCTCAAATCTTTACGCTTCAAGTGCTAATACTTGTGGTACAGATGAGATCTCCAAAAGAATGGTATATGTTGCAGCTGCCGACAAAGCAAAACAAGCCAAAGCAGCTGACCCTGGTATTACCTCTACGGCGAACAAATACATAAAAAGTTATATGGCCAGTGCTCCTTCTAAAAAATTAGTTTTCACGGAGGGCCTTACTTCGGGGGCTCAACATCAGATTGGATGTTGGATCAACGAAAAAGCGAGAATACCTTAGTATACCATATGGCTAAAAAGATTTCATATCATTTATTAAACATTGCTACTATACTTATAGTAGCAATGTTTTTTTCTTGTGGTAATGATATCAAGGAAGTACAAGACTTTCTGGCCGAAAAAAACCTACCTATTGGTGCTGCTAAAAATGTCTATTTGATTCATACCGATTCGGGAAAGGTAAAAAGTATTTTGACTGCTCCGGTAATGCATGATTTTTCAAATAGAGAAGATCATCCCTATACGCTCTTCCCCGATGGCTTGCAAATTATAAGTTTTGATGCCAAGGGAGATTCTGTTATTCTTACTGCCGGATATTCCATTACCTTTACAAATACCAATATTTCGGAAGTCAAAGACAGTGTTAGCGTGGTGAATCCTGCCGAAAAAACTAAATTATTAACCAGCCAGCTTTTCTGGGATTCAAATGAGCACTATATTTATACTGAAAAAAAATTCACATTGATTACCCAACTAGATACTATTCACGGTGTCGGATTTGAGTCTAATGAAGACCTTAGTAAAGTGAATATGAAATCTATTAAAGGGAGCGTCTATGTAAACGAATCTCCATAGTTATGGCAAAATATTTTAAATTTTTTGAGATCGCTTATCTTATCATTGCAGTAGTTTTTATTGTTGAAACTGTACTGAGGTGGAATTCTGAACCAAATAAAGCATACATTTTTCTGGCATTCGCATTATTAGCCATCTTTATGTATTTCTTCAGGAAAAAATATCGAAAGCGATTTCAAAAACACGAAAGGAAAGAATGATCATTCAACTGCTCATCATATTGAGTTCTATTTTGCTTTCCGCTTTTTTTTCAGGTATGGAAATCGCCTTTGTTTCATCAAACAAAATGCATCTTGAACTTGAAAAGAAAAAGGACACGTTTCTAGCAAAAATCTTAAAAAAACTTACCCAGAAACCTTCTAAGTTTATTACCACCATGCTAATTGGTAATAACATTGCACTAGTCATTTATGGATATTTCATGGGAGACCTTTTAATGGGTGTTTTCAGAGATTCTATTCAAAATGAATTTTTACTGTTATTAACTCAAACCATCCTTTCTACAATTATAATTTTAGTGACCGCTGAATTCCTGCCCAAGGCGGTATTCAGAATCTATGCCAATGAAAGTATGAATCTTTTTGCCTTTCCTGCATATTTTTTCTTTATCCTTTTTTATATTATCTCAAGATTTATAACCGCTTTATCTGATTTTTTTCTTCGTGTTTTCTTTAATGAAAGAGGGGATCAGGTTCAACTTGCTTTTACAAAGGCCGAATTAGGGCACTATATAAACGAACAACTGGAGACTGCAGAGGATCAAGTAGACTCAGAGATTCAAATTTTTCAAAATGCACTTGATTTCCATAATGTCAAGGCCAGAGAAGCCATGATTCCCAGAACCGAAATCATCGCAGTAGAAGTTCATGATTCAACAAACAACCTTAAACAGCTCTTTATGGATACTGGCTTGTCTAAGATTATGGTATACAATAACTCTTTGGATGACATCATTGGCTATGCTCATTTTTTTGATCTGTTCAAAAAACCAAAGAATATTCGATCGATTCTGTTGCCGATTGAAATAGTTCCTGAAACCATGATGATCAATGACATCCTTAATGATCTCATTCTTAAAAGTAAAAGTGTTGCCATTGTGCTGGATGAATACGGAGGAACCTCCGGACTAATTACTATTGAAGATATTGTTGAAGAGCTTTTTGGAGATATTGAAGACGAACATGATCGGTTTAATCTTTTGGAAGTAAAGATCAATGACAGAGAGTATAAATTTTCTACCAGACTCGAAGTTGACTATATCAATGAAGAGTATGGTTTGAATCTTGCAGAAGACAGCACCTATGAAACGCTTGGTGGACTTATTGTAAATCATACAGAGAACATTCCTTCTACAGGAGAAATCATTGAAATTGACAACTATAAATTCACTATACTAAAGGTGACTGCATCCAAAATTGAAGAGGTCTATTTAAAAGTTTTATTTCAAGACACATAGGTCCATTTTTCACCCAAAAAATTAGTATTAAACTCCTTTCATTATTAAAAGGTAAATTGTACTTTCGCAACCTAAAATTTTTAATAGAAAAGAAAATGGCAGTATTATCAAAAATTAGAGAAAGATCATTATTTTTAATTATTATAATCGCTTTGGCATTATTTTCATTTGTTTTAAGCGGACTTTTTGATGGGAACCTTTTTAACAAAACTGCCACTAATATTGGCGAAGTAAATGGTGAACCTATTTCAAGAGAGGAATTTGCTCAACAGATAGAGTTCTACAGAACAAGATCAAATGGAAGGTCATCAAACACTCAAAACGTGAACAATGCCTGGAACACTTTGATCCGTGAAAAAATTTATCTCACGCAATTAGAAAAATCAGGTGTTGTAGTAGGAGAAAAGGATATTTGGGATGCCCTAGTAGCCCAAATTTCTTCTCAAAACAGTCCTCAATTTGCAAATGAAGCAGGAATTTTTGATCCTGAGAGATTAAAAGAATACATTGCCACACTACAAGATAATTCTGAAGAAGATGAAAGTGGTGCTGCTGCTTGGATGAGTTGGGTTAATTATGAAAAAGGCATCAAAAAGAATCTTGAACAAAATACTTATAATTCCTTAATCAGGGCAGGATTAGGTAGTACTTTAAGTGAAGGGAAACGAGATTACTATTTTCAAAATACCAGTGTTGATGTTGATTTCGTTTACGTACCATTTACAAGTATTCCTGATAGTTTGATCACTGTAACTGCTGATGAGATGAAATCCTATATCAAGGCCCATGCAAAAGCATATACAGTTGAAGAATCTAGAGATATTCAATTCGTTCAATTCAATATAGAAGCGACGCAAGAAGATGAAGTAGCGATAGAGCAGGAATTGATCAAAATGATTGATGATCGTGAAGAATATAGTAATGCTGCCAAGTCAAATGTTACTGTTGTTGGATTTAAAAATGCAGTTGACATGAATGAGTTTAATGCTGAAAATGAATCTGATACGCCTTATGACGGATCTTTTTACAATAAAAGTGGATTAGCTCAATCTGTAGCTGACTCCATTTTTAATCTACAAATTGGTGAACTTTATGGTCCTTATAAAGACAATGGTTTTTATAAGCTGTCAAAAGTATCAGCCGTAAAACAATTGCCTGATTCAGTTAAAGCCAGTCATATCCTTATTCCATTTGCCGGAAGTTCAACGGCAGATGCAACAGTTACTCAGACTTCAGAAGAAGCTAAAAAAGTAGCTGATAGCATATTGGCAGTTGTTAAAGGAAACAATCAGAAATTTGAAGAATTGGCAAAAGAAATGTCTGTTGATAAGGTTTCAGGAGCGAAGGGTGGAGACCTGGGATGGTTTGTTTACAGAACCATGATTCCCGAATTCAGAGACTATTCTTTTGAAAATTCAAAAGGAGATATGGGAGTAGTACAATCTCAGTTTGGCTATCACATTATTCGCATTGACGATCAGAAGAATAGACAAAGAAATGTGCAGGTCGCTACTTTTTCCAGAAAAATTGATCCTTCTGAAAAAACAGAAAACGAGGTTTTTGAAAAAGCCGAGACTTTTGCCTCTGAACTTTCTGCTGGAAAAGACATCACTGAATTGGGAAAAGAACAAAATCTTACTGTTCGGCCTGTTCTCAGTTTGAAGGTTTTTGACGACAATATAGCCGAACTTGGCTCTCAAAGACAGATTGTTCGTTGGACTTTTGAAGAAAATTCAGAAGTTGGTAGCATTAAAAGGTTCGATATTGATAATGGTTATGCTGTTGTGTCGTTAACTTCAAAAAACAAAGCTGGTCTTTCCGGTAAAGGTCAGAATGTGAGAAGTATTTTGTTAAACGAAAAGAAAGTTGCTCTAATTAAGGAAAGGTCTACCGGAACTACCTTGGATGAAATTGCCGAGCAAAATCAAGTTGCGAAAAGTAGTAGTATGGCGGTATCAAATACGAGCCCTGTATTTGCAGGTGTTGGAAGGTTTGTTGATATATCAGGGGTTGTGACTGCATTAGGCGAAAATGAATTGGCTAAAAATATTGTTGGAAAAAGCGGAGTCGCCTTCGCTACAGTGACTAAAAAGGCCTTGCCTGCTGAATTACAAAATTACAATGCAAACAAAATGAACCAGGAACGATCTTTAACAAGCAGAAGCTTAGTTATTTTTGAAGCCTTAAAAGAAAACGCTGATATTGAAGATAACAGAGCAGTATTTTACTAAACCAATTTAACTATTGGGTCCCGGCTCTTTCTGCTTTAGCAATGACCCCATAAAAAAAAAATGCTTAAAGGTAGTTATTTGGCAAGTTTTTATATATTTGTTAAATATTACTTAAAATTTAAGCTTACTTAACAATTAAAAAAGATTATAATTTAAAATTGATTACAATGAAACATTTAAAAAAATTATTATTAATCGCATTTGTTGTGGTTTTTGCCAACAACATGAGTGCACAAGATGAAGATAATCGCTGGGTTATAGAGTTGGGTACCAACGCGGTTGACTTCTACCCTACTGGATCTGATGTCAGTACTCTTCCTCCACCATTCGTAGTTGAATCCATTAATGGAGATGCCACAGGTGGTTTTTTTGAAGATTACTTTAATACAGGTCATTGGAATACAGCTGGTATTCTGTCAAGATTAAGATTAGGCTATTACGTTGGTAGCGGATTCTCAGTTGGTTTAACTGCAGCTTTTAATGAAATCAATAATGTTGGTGATGTAAATGTTACCAGAACTTCTTACCTATCTACTGATTTGGATATCAAATATAATTTCGTGAGAGATTATGGTTGGTTTGATCCATACATCCTTTTAGGTGGTGGTGGAACTTGGTTAGAAGGAGACGGTAGTGCAACTGCTAATGCTGGTTTAGGTTTTAACCTTTGGGCCAACAAATGGTTAGGGTTTAACGTTCAAACTAAATACAAGCACTCTTTTGACGAAGACAAATTACTTCCTCACTTTCAACATGCTGCAGGTGTAGTATTTAAATTTGGAGGTATTGATACTGACGGAGACGGAATCTATGACAAGTATGATGCTTGTCCAGAAGTTGCTGGTTTAGAAGCTTTCAACGGTTGTCCTGATACTGATGGTGACGGAATCCAAGATTCAGAAGATGCTTGTCCAATGGAAGCAGGTTTAGCCGAATTCAACGGATGTCCTGATACTGACGGTGACGGTGTTCCTGATAAAGATGATGCTTGTCCAAACGAAGCTGGTCCAGTTAGCTTAAACGGTTGTCCAGATAGAGATGGTGACGGTGTTGCCGATAAAGATGATAAGTGTCCAGATGTTGCTGGTCCTGTTGAAAATAACGGTTGTCCTTGGCCAGATGCTGATGGTGACGGAGTTTTTGATAAAGACGATGAATGTCCAAATATCGCTGGTGTAGCTGAAAACAATGGTTGTCCTATCGTTTCTGCTGAAGTTCAAAAAGAAATCACTGATTTGGCAAGAGCTATTTACTTTGTGACTGGAAGTTCTAAATTTACGGATGAAACTGAAATCAGAATGGAACAAGTAAGTAAAATCGTTAACCAATACAAAACATTAAGATTTGATGTTGAAGGTCATACTGATAGTACTGGTAGTGATAAAATAAATAGCAAATTATCTCAAGCTAGAGCTGATGCTGTAAGAACCTACTTAGTTGAGCAAGGTTTCCCAGCTGACATGATCACCTCTAAAGGGTTTGGTTCTTCTACTCCAATTGGAGATAACAAAACAAGAAAAGGAAGACAGCAAAACAGAAGAGTTGAAATATTCTCTGAGTACGCTGAGAGATAATCTAACTTCTTGATAAAAAAAAAGACCATCACGCTGTTAGCGTGATGGTTTTTTTATGCAATAATGTTTACATTTGAGTCATGCAATCTTTTCTTTCTAAAGTAGTTTCCGAGGTATTAAAAAAAGACACGCCTTTGTCAGCAACCACTTTTATTCTTCCTAATAAAAGATCGGGACTATTTTTAAAGAATATTCTTAAACAGCGTATTAAACAAGCGACCTTTTTACCAAAGATTATTAGCATTGAAGAATTCGTTAAAGACATCTCTGGTTTTGAATTACTGGATTCGGTTAGTCTCATTTTTGAATTCTATGGTATTTACACAGCGTATACACCAAAGCAGGAGGCCGATACTTTTGAAAGTTTTTCCAAATGGGCTTCCATACTTTTACAGGATTTTAATGATCTTGACAGCAATCTTTTTGATACACCAGATATTCTCTCCTATCTCAGTGATAGCAAACGTATAGAGCAATGGCAACCCGGGGCTGAAGAAGAAAGCCCAATGGTAAAAAAATACCTGACGTTTTTCAATAAAGTCATCACTTATCATTCAGCCTTCACAACTCATTTAAGTGCAAAAAAAGTAGGTTATCAGGGTCTTGTGTATAGAACTGCTACAGAGTCATTAGAAGCTTATAAAGAAAAACATCAAAACGAAAAGTTTATTTTTGCCGCCTTCAATGCCTTAAACAAAGCAGAAGAAAAGATAATTCAGGAATTGCTTAACGATAACCTGGCATCTATCTATTGGGATCATGACGATTTCTACAGTAAGTCAAACAATCAATCTGAACAATTTTTTAAGAAATACTTGCGCTCCTGGCCTCATTATTTATCCAATGAGTTCGAATGGAAGGAGAACAATATCAATTCGCCCAAAACTATTCATTTTCACGGATTACCAAAAAACGTAAGCCAGATCAAACAGGTTGGGTCCTTACTAAAAGACCTGCAAAAAAGTGGAATTGAAGACACAGCTGTAATTTTAGGAAATGAGAAACTGTTACCCTCTTTATTGAATTCAATCCCTAAAGAAATTTCGAAAGCGAATATTACCATGGGCTATGAGTTGCAAAACGTATCACTAAATACTTTTTTTCAGTCTCTTTTTAAATTGCACATTAATAGATCGAAATGGAACAAGGAGGGAGTATTCTATTATAAAGATCTGACCTCTCTTCTGAACGACCCGTTTTTTAAAAGTCAATGGATAGCTCATAAGGAATTCGAAAAAAACCTTAAAAAAATTCTTTATACTGACAACACTATTTTTGTTTCCGAAGATCAATTAATGACTCTTGCTTCTGGTGTTGAAGATCTTTCACAACTATTTAAACTTCTCTTTCTTGGGTGGAAAAATGATATCGACCTAATTATTAATAATATTATTAAAATAATTGAACACCTAAAGGGAGCTGAAGAGTTACATCATCTTAATCAGGAATACCTCTACAGATACTTCAATATTTTTGTGCAGCTATCTAACCTCAACAAGAACTTTGGATTTATTGATAATTTGAATTCCCTTTATCAGATCTTTCAGCATATATTGAAGACTGAGAAGTTATCATTTCAAGGAGAGCCTTTAGAGGGACTTCAAATTATGGGCCTTCTTGAATCCAGAGGGCTTGATTTCAAAAATATTATTATTACCTCGGTCAATGAAGGTTTTTTACCCGCCTCTGGCAGTAACAATTCTTTTATCCCACTGGATATTAAACTAGAAAAGAAAATCCCTACTTTTTTTGAAAAAGATGCCATTTTTTCCTATCACTTTTTTAGGTTATTCCACAGGGCTGAAAACATTTACCTGATTTACAACAATATCACTGATGATTTTGGATCAGGTGAACCGAGCCGATTCATCAGGCAGCTCAATGCTGCCAAGGCCTTGGGTCAATTGGATAAGGTAAGGTTTCAAAAAAAAATTATCAGCCCAAAATTGAATGCCTCTCCCCTTGAATTGAATACGATTATCAAGACAGATGAGATGATGTTAAAACTTGGAAACCTTGCCGAAAAAGGTTTTTCACCAAGTTCTCTTACCAATTATATCAGGAATCCTCTGGGTTTCTATAAGAGAAGCGTTCTCGGTATAAAGGAATTTAAAAAAATAGAAGAAACTGTTGCCGCAAATACTTTTGGAACAATTGTTCACGATACACTGGAGCAACTCTATTTACCCTTTCTAAATAAACGTTTAAAAATAACAGATCTAGAGCAAATGGTCGATATCGTTAATGATGAAGTTGCTCGACAATTTAGCAAGAGTTACTCTTCGACCGCTATCACTTCAGGAAAGAATTTTTTGGCTTTTGAGATTGCCAAACAATTTGTGTTCAACTTTCTAAATTTCGAATTAGGAGAGCTCAAACAAGGGAAAAATATTAAGATCTTAGGCCTGGAAATCCCTATAGAGATGCAACATTACGTCAAGGAAATCGATACCGAAGTAAAATTAAGGGGAAAGATCGACAGGATCGATCAGATTAATGGCGTCTTAAGGATTATGGACTACAAGACAGGCAAAGTAATGAAAAGTCAACTTAAAATCAATGACTGGAGCCTATTGGGCTCTGATGAAAAATTCTCAAAGAGTTTTCAGGTTTTAACTTATGCCTATATGTATCTGAATAATCATAAACAGCCGGATAAAGAGTTTTCTCTGGAAAGCGGCATAGTTTCCTTCAAAAATCTCAAGGATGGTTTTATGCCCTTTAATGGTGGCCCAATAACAGAAGAAAGTCTTTCATCCTTTAAATTTGAACTCGATAAACTCATTATAGAAATTTTTGACATCAGTGTTCCTTTTCAGGAGAAAGAATTACCAGTATTTAATTATTAATCTATTTCGTTATTTTAAATTTATGAGAAAAATTAAAAACATAGCCATTGAAGGCAAACATCATCGCCCGATTTTGACAGATCTCTTTTACCAGGAAAGTGAAACTCCAAAAGACATCGTTATCTTTTGTCATGGATATAAGGGTTACAAAGACTGGGGTGCTTGGAATTTAGTTGCAGAGGCATTTGCCAAAAAGAACTTCTTTTTCATTAAAATGAACTTTTCTCATAATGGTGGCACAAAAGAGCAACCTATAGATTTTCCGGATCTAGAGGCCTTCGGACAAAATAACTATTTAAAAGAACTAGATGATCTGGACTCGGTGATTTCATGGCTACACTCAGAAAATCCTTATCAAGAAGAAATAAATATAAGGAACATATCCGTTATTGGCCATTCAAGAGGGGGAGGAATTGTCGTTATAAAGGCTGCTAATGATCAGCGCATAACAAGAGTTATCTCATGGGCAGGTGTTTCTGATTTTGCCAGTAGGTTTCCCAATGGTGAAACGCTTGAATTATGGAGGGATAAAGGGATTGCCTATATAACAAATGCCAGAACTAATCAACAAATGCCCCATTACTTTCAGTTTTATACAACTTTTAAAGAAAATGAAGCTTTCTTAAACATCAAAACGGCAGCTGAAAGACTTTCCATTCCATATTTAATTGTTCATGGAAATTTTGATGAGACTGTTCCTCTTAAAGAGGCAAAGAATCTTAACACCTGGTATCCCGAAAGTCAACTTGAGATCATCAATGGTGCCAATCATTCTTTTGGCAGTGCACAACCATGGACAGAACATACATTACCATCTCATTTATTTCTTGCAGTTGAACGATCTTTAGATTTTATCATCAACTAAATAGCTGTTTTTATGTGCGTTATGTTTTTTCATGATGTCTTTATGCGATTTTCATGTTAACCATGACCTATATAAAGTTACCAAAACATATACTTAATGTAATTATTTGAATAAAATATAAACGAAGAGTATTTTGGATGTATTGTTTCTCTTTTTCAAAGAGATTCGCAAAAAAGGGTCAGTAAAATTGACCCTTTTTATATTATAAGAAAACCCTTTTTCGTAACTTTATAAGAATTGTTTAATCCCCAAAAACAATCTTATGAGACTTTTTAAACTATTAACAATGTATATGTTGATCAGCCTTTTGTCTATCAACAGTCTGGAAGCGCAACTACTTAAAAAATTAAAAAAAAGAGTTCAGGCAGCCACGGAAGATGTCATTGCTGAAAAAGCTGCCCAAAAAGCAGCACAGGAAACTGGAAAGGCCTTGGATAGCTTATTGGAGATTGATCCGGACTACCAAGCCAATTATCAAGAACAACTAAATCAGATGATGATGGGCAGTGGCAGTGAGAATATTCCTATAGAAGACTCTTATGCCTTCGACACAAGAGTTACCTACGAATTAACCACTGAATACAAGGATAAACCCAATGTTGTCGATTATGAGATGTGGTTCCCTGAAAATGATGGCTATATGGCAACTAAAGTAAAAACCAGTCCAAATAGTAACACCAAGGAGGACATGCCGAGTTCGATACTGTCTATTTTAGATGATAATAATCAAGCGATGATTATACTGATGGAAGAGCAAAAGATAGCTCAGCTACTTTCAATGAGTAAAATAAAAGAAATCGCTGTGGAGGAAGACATAACCGAATCAGCCAATACAGAATTTGAGTCGATTCAAAGAACTGGGAAAACAAAAAAAATACTAGGTTATAATTGCGAAGAATTTTCATCACAAAATGAAACAAACAAGTTTTCTTTTTGGATTACCAAAGATTTAGAATTGTTTCAGAAGAACATGTTTTTTAACATTAGTAGGTCTCTAGGTGGTAATACCTTTGATAATATACCGGAAAATGCAAAAGGATTTATGATGGAAATGCATTTTGAAAACTTATCAAATATGGAAAAAGGAACTATGAAAGTGATCAACATAGAAAACACCAAAAAAATAATTATGATGAATGACTACCAACTTATGAGTCTTGGTCAATTCATGCAAAAATAATTTTTCAAGCCTGTGTTTTTAAGTCTAAAATTGCTAATCTGCTGATTTACGATAAGGTAGCTTTTGCTTGTTAGGTTCTTTTAAATTTTTATTATTCCCAAAAAAATACTTTTTAACCACAGTGTTAAAAACTTTTGAGACAATGTGGATAACTAAGATTTTATATTCGAACAAAATGTCAAATCTTTGCCTTGGAATTTTCCCTGCCATTTATTATTTTTCAACAAACTATACGCTAATTATGTCAAATATTGAACCTATTTTACGTCCAAACAAAGACCGATTTGTTATTTTTCCTATACAACACAACGATATATGGGACTGGTATAAAAAACAAGAAGCTTCTTTTTGGACCGCTGAAGAAATAGATCTTGAACAAGATGTAATTGATTGGGAAAACAAACTAAATAATGATGAGAAATATTTCATCAAACATATTCTAGCTTTTTTTGCAGCATCTGACGGTATTGTTAATGAGAATCTTGCTGAAAATTTTGTTAGTGAAGTGCAGTACACCGAAGCTAAATTTTTCTATGGCTTTCAATTAATGATGGAAAATATTCATTCTGAAGTATATTCTCTACTTATCGATACTTATATCAAAAACGATAATGAAAAAAATGAACTTTTTCAAGCGATTGATATTTTTCCTGCCATCAAGAAAAAAGCTGATTGGGCACTTCTCTGGGTTGATAGCGATAGTTTTGCAGAGCGCTTGATAGCATTTTCAGCTGTTGAAGGTATTTTCTTCTCTGGTAGTTTCTGCTCTATTTTTTGGATGAAAAAAAGAGGCCTGTTACCTGGCTTAACCTTTTCGAATGAATTGATCAACAGAGATGAGGGGCTGCATTCCGATTTTGCGGTGTATTTACACGAAAATCATATCGTGAATAAAGTTCCAAAAGAGAGAATTACAGAAATTCTTGTGGATGCATTGAATATTGAAAGGGAATTTATCACAGAATCTCTTCCTGTTAGTTTAATTGGTATGAATTCTAGTTTGATGACACAGTACCTTGAGTTCGTGACCGACAGGTTGTTGATGGAATATGGCTGTGAAAAAGTTTATAATGCTACAAATCCTTTTGATTTTATGGAAATGATCTCTCTTGAAGGGAAGACTAATTTCTTTGAGAAAAGGGTGTCAGAATATCAGAAAGCCGGCGTAAAATCAGGGGGTACAGGAAGTATTTCTTTTGACGCCGATTTCTAAAAATTCAATTTTATTTTAAGATTTTTTATAGTCAATTCGTTGATAATCTAATTGTTAGATGATTGTTAACGACGAATTGTTAACAACATCTTAAATAGTATTTCGAATCGACTGCCGTTTTATTCTATTTTAGAACTGATCAAAAGTCTATTCAAATTCATTATAATATCGCTTTCAGATCTTATAATTTTTTAACGAGTAATATGGGCTCATGACTAAGGAATGAGAATAACTAACCTTAATAAACATAATAAATAAATGTATGTAGTAAAAAGAG
>CAZPHF010000068.1:0-4891 GCA_964586115.1 uncultured Flavobacteriaceae bacterium
GATTCACCCCACCCTCCCCTCTTTTTCTTATCTTAGTTCTCGAAGAAAATAAGATCTTGAGTGGTACGTATACTAAACAAATAATAAAGACAATATGGTAAAATTAAATGACCAGGAAATTCAAACCAACATGAGCAGTATTGACGCTGCCTGGGTGTTAAAGGGGAAATTCATCCATCGGGAAGTACTTTTTAAAAATTTTATTGAGGCCTTTTCTTTTATGACAGCAGTTGCCCTGGTGGCCGAAAAGTCTGGACATCATCCCAATTGGAAAAATGTCTACAACAAAGTGACCATTGCGCTTAACACGCACGATGCAGACGGGCTAACGGATAAAGATTTCGCTTTGGCTCAAGCCATAGATACCATTTTAAAAAACTAAGAGATACATGATAAATTCTCCCGATACTCCACTCCAATTTACATGTGGCAGTTTGATGAAAAACAGGTTTATGCTGGCGCCACTCACCAATCAGCAAAGTTTTGAAGACGGTAAATTATCCGATGATGAATTTCATTGGTTGACTATGAGGGCCAAGGGCCAATTCGGACTGGTGATGACCTGCGCCTCCCATGTGCAAAAAGTCGGGAAAGGTTTTTCAGGACAATTGGGCATCTTTAATGATGATCATATCGCAGGGCATCAAAGGTTGAGCTCTAAAATAAAATCCTATGGCAGTCTGGCGGTCATTCAATTGCATCATGCCGGTATGCGCTCTCCTGCTGACATAATTCATCAGGCACCTGTTTGTCCTTCTGATAATGAAAAAACGGGCGCACGTGCCCTCTCCTTATTAGAAGTACAACAACTACGGGATGATTTTATAGCAGCAGCCATCAGGGCTAAAAAAAGCGGTTATGACGGGGTTGAAGTTCACGGAGCGCATGGTTATATTTTAAGCCAGTTTATCAGTGCTGACATCAACAAAAGGACGGATGCCTATGGAGGAGATCTCAACAACCGTTCGCAATTACTGTTTGAAATTGTTAACGGGATCAGAGAGGCATGCGGTAAAGATTTCTTGCTCGGGGTGAGACTATCTCCCGAAAAGTTCGGAATGGAACTAAGTGAAGTAAAAATACTATGCAAACGATTGGTTGAACAAGGGAACATTGACTTTCTGGATATCTCTCTTTGGGATTGCTTTAAACTTCCCGAAGACAGTAAATTTCAAAACCTCACCTTATTAGAGCATTTTACCCAACTTGACTTACAGCAAGTAAAACTGACCGTAGCAGGTAAAATAAGAAATGGCAAGGAAGTGCGGCAGATTTTGGAGGCCGGTGTTGATTTTGTGACCATTGGTCGCTCTGCCATTCTGCATCATGATTTTCCAGCTAAGGTCATCGATAACCCTGATTTTATGCCCGTGGAAACACCGGTATCAAAAGAACACCTTCGCAAAGAAGGGTTGAGTGATGCTTTTATAGGCTATATGAACCGGTGGCCAGATTTTGTACAGGAGGACTCGTAAACATCAAAACCACCTTAACCTTTTGTTTACTTCTAAGCAGTAAATTGTTAGCTGACCTTTTTATGCAATAGTTTATTTAACTGATATATATCATGGCTATTTTCAATTCTTGGGTATAACTTTATGATTACTGAAGATTCGATTTTCCGAACCTTTATTTTTCATAGAAATATCAACTTGAAACGTTTCACATCATGAAAAAATATCGATGGTTGATCATCTTGTTGGTTGTTGTTTTAGCACTAATCGGCTACTTTTATATGAAGCCAAAAATTGATGCGAAAAACATCGAATATACCTACACCGCTTTACAAAAAGGAGATATTGAGGCTAGTGTATCAAGCACGGGTACCCTGGAAGCTATCAATACCGTTGATGTTGGTACCCAAATATCAGGAACCATTGCTAAAATTTATGTTGATTTTAATGACAAGGTCAAAGCAGGTCAACTGCTTGCCGAAATGGATATGAAAATGTTGCATACAGCATTGCAGTCAGCCAAAGCCAATGTAGCAGTAAGTCAGGCAAGTTTAAATCAAGTTGAAGACCAATATACTAGAAATACTGTTTTATTTGAGAAGAATGTTATTTCTGAGCAAGAGTTTAAGCATTCAAAATTTGCCTATGAGCAGGCTATTAGTACCAGAGAAGCTGCACGTGCCGCCCTAACCAATACGCAGGTCAATATTGGTTATGCAAAAATAACTTCTCCCATTAATGGCATTATCATTGAAAAAACAGTTGATGAAGGGCAAACGGTTGCTGCCAGTTTTTCTACTCCTACCATGTTTATTATAGCTGAAGACCTTTCAAAAATGGAAATTTTAGCTGATGTCGATGAAAGTGATATTGGGTATATTAAAGACAGTATGACGGTACGATTTACCATTCAGACCTATCCGGATGCTACATTTTCAGGAAAGGTCAGTCAGATCAGATTACAGCCCATAGAGATAAATAATGTAGTCAATTATCAGGTCGTAATAGATATTGATAATAAAAATGGACGGCTGATACCGGGCATGACTGCTTCTATTGATTTTATTACCCATACCGCAAAGAACGTTTGGCTGATCAATAATTCGGCCTTGCGTTTTAGACCTGATCAAACCATGTTAAACAAGATCAAACCGATATTGGAGGAAACAGCCACTAAAGTATTGGTTGATTCGCTCCGGGTCAGCTTCAATGAAGGCTTGAACAATGAAGAGTTATTTACTCCTGTAAATTTCAAGAAAAACTTACCCCCCAACATCAACGGCTTCTTTTATAAAAATACTGAGGGAAAACTAAATTTCAGGTTTATCGAGTTGGGCATTAAAATTGGCTTACAATCAGAAATAAAAAGCTTTTTGGATGGAACCGACATCACCGAAAAGATCAAAGCCATCAATGGCATTAAATCAAAAAAATAGACCCATGGCTTTAAAAAAAGTCATAGAAACCAAAAAACTTAGCCGTGTATTTAGAAATGGCGAAATAGAAGTCCATGCACTTAGTGATATAGATATGGTGATACACGAAGGAGAGTTTGTTGCCATCATGGGAGCCTCCGGCTCTGGCAAGTCTACCTTATTGCACATCATTGGTTGTTTGGACAGGGCCACTTCAGGGGAATACAGCTTAGATAATGTTCGGGTCAATGACCTGGACAAAAATCAATTAGCAGATGTCCGAAATCAAAAAATAGGGTTCATATTTCAAAGCTATAACCTGTTATCTCGAACTACGGCGCTGGAAAATGTAGAGTTGCCCTTGATCTATAACAGAACCGGACAATTTTCAAACTCTAAAGAACTTGCTAAACAGGCATTGGAACAGGTAGGGTTGTCTGACCGTTTATACCACAGAACCAATGAACTTTCAGGAGGGCAACAACAGCGTGTAGCCATTGCCAGGGCCTTGGTGAACAATCCAACCCTTATATTGGCCGACGAACCGACTGGAAATTTGGATAGTAAATCCAGTTTTGATATTGCTGATCTTTTTGCTCAATTAAACAATAAAGGCAAGACCATCGTCATGATTACTCATGAACCAGAAATTGCCCAGTTTGCAAAACGCATGATCTATCTAAGAGATGGGCGAATATTATCAGACAAGATCATAGAAAAGAGAAGTAGCAAAGAGCTTGCTATTAAAGAATTGGAAAGAACCGCAGCATCTCAAAATGAGCCATCATGAGACGATTTTTTAAAATATTTAAAGTTGCTTTTCAGTCTATCTATAAAAACAAGACCCGTAGTTTATTGACCATGTTGGGGATTATTATAGGAGTTGGGGCCGTTATTATGACCATTTCAGCTGGAGAGGGAGCCACCATGCAGGTTCAAGATCAAATATCGGGCCTTGGAACTAATCTATTGATGATACAGACCAAGTCTGAGCACAAGGCAGGTATAAATGTAAGAATGGGGCGATCCATCGATAAAAAGGACCTTGAGATTTTACAGAAAAACGCGGTCTGGATGCCAAAAATATCACCCTTATTGGCGATTGGGGCTCAGGCGATTGGGCCCAATGGATATAAATCTACTATGGTCTACGGCGTTTCTTTTGACTATTTTTATATTTCAAGCCGAGAATTACAATCAGGAAGTTTCTTTACGGATGAAGATGTAAAAACGGCCAAAAAATATTGTGTGATTGGCGAAACTATACGGGAAGAACTATTCCCGGGAACGGACCCCATTGGAAGACAGATACGCATCGACAAAGTGCCTTTTACTGTAGTAGGTGTATTAACAGAAGAAGGTACCGGTGGCATGCAGGATATGGATGATATTATTCTGGCACCCTATACCACGATACAAAACAGGCTATATGGTCAGCGCAGGGGGTATACCATGATTATGGCAAGTGCTTTAAGTGAAGATCATATTCTCGACGCTAAAACAGAAACCATAGAGTTATTGCGGGAATCACATAAAATCAAAGAGGCAGATGATGATGACTTTGAGATTATGACACAAATTGAACTACAGGAAATTACTAGTAACATTACCGGAATTTTAACGATTTTACTCGGCGCTGTAGCCAGTATTTCATTGATCGTAGGCGGTATTGGCATTATGAATATCATGCTGGTATCTGTTACCGAACGAACCCGTGAAATTGGCACCCGACTGTCTATTGGTGCCAGGGAAAGTGATATTCTTACCCAGTTTTTAATCGAAGCCATCGTATTGAGTTTGTCAGGCGGTGTTTTAGGAATTGTATTGGGTATCGTAGGCAATCAGATCATTTACAGAGCCACTGGCTTTTATATTCCTACCGCTTTTTATTCCATAATGATAGGTTTCGGATTCGCTGCATTGGTAGGTGTAGCTTTTGGATATTTCCCTGCCCGCAAAGCTGCCAAATTAAATCCTATTGACGCATTAAGGTATGAATGATCATTTTTTCTTAAATTGACT
>CAZPHF010000068.1:4991-12776 GCA_964586115.1 uncultured Flavobacteriaceae bacterium
TGTTTTTTGTTTGCTTGTTTGAAATTGATGTGTCCATTGGTCTAAATTTTTAAAGAAGTAAAATTACGCTTATCCTCCAAAAATAATATGATAAATATCAGTGTGTTAACTATGTTACATAAGTAAAAGTAAAAACTCACCTAAAAGGTGAGTTTTTTGTTTTAAGGATATAAATTAAAATTATATAAGTAGCTTTTTAATGTCATTTTGTGTAAGATAGATGGAAGTTTCCTCGGATCCCTCAATTCCAAATCTAATTTTTGGTTTAAAGTTTAGGAAACTCGTTCCTAATTTTGTTTTGCTATAAATTGTCCCACCGTTTTCATAGTCAAATCTGATATCAATAGAACCATAAGAAGCCGATACATCTTTTTTGTCCTCTAAACCAGATTTTAGATCAATAACAAATTTTGCGTATTGATCAGTAGTCAAGGTGATCTTTTGAATTTCGTGGAATTCAACATCCTTTCTGTTGTATGATGTCGGAGTAAAAGCAAGTTCAACAGTTCCTTCATGCTTTGTAACGTCAACCACTGATTGGTTGTTTTTAATCACTTCACCTTTTTCTTGTGAAAAGATGAGTGATGATGAAAGTAACAAGCCCAATAAAAATAAATTTTTCATGATAGTATGATTTTAAGTTCAATCAAAAATATAAGATAGTTTTAGTATCTCAAATGCTTTAGTCCGTTTTGCATAAAATTTAACCTAATTAACATTTTTTATGTTAAAATTAAAACTGGACACTACATGACTATATGAAATATTGCCAGGGTATTGGTTTTTCTTGAATCAACAGCCATGAAGTCAAACCATAGTTAACAGATGAACCTGCTCCATTAACCACTGCTGGAATTATAAAGAAAATATGGTATTTTTATAGGCTAAATCTCTATAAGGTTTTTGCATTTCAGATCATTAAACTTTGAAACTAATTTAACAATCAGAGATAATATTGACAGATTTTATGAAAAAGATCAAAACAGCTATCATGGTACTGCTTTTTGTGACTGTATGCTTTGCCTGTTCGGAGGAAGAAGGCCCTATGCCTCAAACTCAAATACCAGTAAGCTCGACAAATACACCTACCTACAACCTTTCTATTTCGGGGCAAACTTTTACTTATTTGGCTTTAGGAGATTCTTATACCATTGGCCAAGGGGTTGAAGAGGAGGCCCGATGGCCCATTCAATTGAAGACTCAGTTATCGACCAAGTCAGTAACCCTTAGTCCTGTTGATATCATTGCCCAAACTGGATGGACCACCGATGCGCTTTTAAGAGCTATTGACGAACGAAAACCACAGCAATATGATTTGGTCTCGTTATTGATAGGAGTCAATAACCAATATCAAAAAAAGCCTTTTTCTCAGTTTGAAACAGAATTTAAAAGACTGCTCAATAAAGCCATTAGCCTGGCCGGCGGAAGTGAAAAGCTTTTTGTAGTGTCTATACCAGACTATAGCGTTACGCGTTTTGGCTCTGGAAATCCAGGTGGGATCAGTTCAGAAATAAACGGCTACAATGGATATATTCAACAACAATGTATTAAAAGAGGAATTCTTTTTGTTGATGTTACTTATATTTCCAGAGAAATGGGTTCCGCTGATGGTGCTCTTGCCGGTGATGGATTACATCCAAGCAGGGAGCAGTATGGCAAATGGGTAGAAAGGATACTTCCCGAAGTGATCGAACTTCTCGAAAATAAAAACAAGTAGGTGTTTTTTATCCTTATCATTCAACCAAATTAGTCAATAATAAAAAAACGGCTGCAGCGAACTGAAACCGTTTTTTCAAAGGGGAAAAGCTTATTATTTATTCAAAAGTATGATTGATTTATTTGTTTACAAATGACCTTGGTCAATGAAAAAATTGATTGTCGTCAATTGTGTTAATGATACAATGATACAATGATGAAATGATGTAATGATGTCATGATTTATTGCTTCCAAAAAGGGATAACATCGGTTTCTAATAAGACGAGCGTATCCTTGCCATTGCGATCTCTGGGAAACAATACTTTAATTTTTAGCTCATGCTCTCCCCTTTCCAAAAAATTGATATCAAAAATGGTAGTCAATCCTTTGTTTTTACGTTGAGGATGATCAAAAAATCTATAAGACAACCCATGGAGTAGGCTATCGTTTAAAAAAATCTTAAATCTTTGTTTATGGCAATCTAAAGCAGCCGCCGCATTCATGGTATCACGTGCCTCATCACTGTGACTAAAGAAAAAAACACCTTTCTTAGCTGGTTCAAGTTCCGGACATAAAAGTGCTATAACTTTATCATCAGCATTACCATTATAAGGTAAATACAACTCCATATAACCATTGCTTATATATTTTGAACGTATACTTGCAGAACTCACAAGCTTGGTCCCATCCCACGTATCATCATAATTATCACTACTCAAAGTTTGATTTTCACGCTGATCAGGAAGGTAAGAATGCGTTTCAAAACTCATTGAAGAGACCATGGTGAAAATGAACAAATACGGAATTAAAAACAGTACCACTTTACGCCCATATTTGTTGTCTATCAGGTTATAGTATAAGGGTCTGTATACAAATGACAAGGTGACAATACTGAAAAATCGGTAAATTGGATAATATAATTTTGAAATTCCTTTTTGCTTTTTGACCCAGCCCAAAGTCATAAAATCAATAAAGTAGATCAGGCCTCCTATTAGATATAATAAGAAAAAGGGAATTACAATAGCTAGCCAACCATTGTGATAATACTGACTTATTCCATTTATAGAAATTCCCAATAAAACCACTCCAATGAGAAACAAACCTGTAGAAATGAGAATAAAAATAATCAGAAAAGTAAAGCCGAAAACGATACTGCAGAGCTGCTCCAGTTGCTGAATATAAACATCAAAACTGACAATCTTTTTTTTGAGAAAACGGTCGAACTTAGGGTTGAAATTTAGATAATCAAAATCAATTTCACCCGAAACATAACGTATACCGATGGTACTGATCCATAAACCCCTTAACAAGACATGTAAAATCAAATTAACAATGAGTACATACCATGCCCCTAATATGATCTTAAAGGGAAGAAGTAATGTTCCGAAATAACTATTTCCGGTAGTCAATAAATGTATCTGGTATTCAAAACTATCCAATTGATCATAAGCACTGGCCAAAAGAAATATCGCAAAACCAGAAATTAGCAATTCAAGTTGCCAGCTTTCTTGTTGCATAATCTCCAACCATTTTACAAATGATTTGGTTTTATCCTTAGCCATAGGGTATGATTAAATTCTAAGGTCTAAGTTACACAATTTGATATGTTTCAAAAAATGATCAGGATAGGTATATAAATGAACGCTTTATTTCATGAAAAACAGGAACTGATAAGGGCTTAATTCCCTTTTTCTCGTTTGGAGACGACCAACCAATAATAAATAATGATTGTATAGAAAATTCCGCCGAAGCCGATAAGCAAGGCCAATCCAGGAGAAAATAAAAGAACCAATACGGCTGTAAAATAATACAATCCTACCCCTTGCAGACATTTTTTAAGTCTGCGTCTTTCCTCTTCATCATTGGGCCATAAAGGGCTGCCTCTAAAGAAGTTTTTGTAGGCAGGGTGTATAAATTTCTCTATCAAAATAGCGATCCAAAGGATCAGGGTAATGATGACCAAAATGGTACTTCCAACATCTACAAGTAGTATAATATTCATAGCAATACAACACGAATTTGGGTCGTGTATATATATAAAACTCTAAATTTCAGAATTTAGTATATGATACATTACATCATTGCATCATTATATCACTCCAAGGTATATTTCGACTCAATACTATCCGGATCACCAATTCCTGCATTGCTTTTTTTGGTTTCCATTTCTGTCGCGAATTCTGGAGGCAGGTCTATCCAGCCTTTTTCCTGGTATACCCGAAGCATATTATTTCTAAAGTGATATACATTGATATTGTCATTATCTAAGTCAATAAAAAAATCATAGGCATTGCTTGGACATGAATGTTCTTTACAGCCACTCATATGGGCAATATTGTCAACAATCACCACTGGAGTTTCTGTATTGTAATTTTGAAGCAAAGCCTCATAATTAAACCTGTTTAGCTCCTTTAATCGACTCGCCATGATTTCATTTTCAAACAATTTTTCCTGGGCCGCATATTTACCTTCATAAGTGACCATAAATCCGAGCGGGACATCGGGTATGACGACCGCAGGCTCCTCTTCTATAACTTCCTGAACGGGTTGTATCTCCTCCTGTTGTTCAATAAGAGGTTTAGAAGGCTCGGTGTTTTTTTTTATTTTATTACAGCTCAAAAAGAAACTGATTAAAACAAGGGAAAGGACTAGTTGTTTGATCATGGTTTGGATTTGTCAATTGATAGATTAAAGATAAGATTATTATTCACGAATAATTATTCTTCATTAAGCTGTTTTCTGTAGTCCTCTAAATTAGCTTTGATCTCTTCATCCAAATCCGGTTCCTTAATATCTTTATAAGTTTTTAAGGTATCTAAAAGGATCCGTGCCACGAGATAACGGGCGCTGGCTTTATCATCGGCAGGAATCGTATACCAGGGTGCATGAGGTTTTGAGGTGGCATTAATAGCCTCTTGATAACAACGCTGGTAACTATCCCATAGTTTCCGTTCTTTTAAGTCACCAGGAGAAAACTTCCAAAACTTTTCTTCTTTATAGAGTCTTCTCAACAGACGGTTCTTTTGTTCTTCTTTAGAGAGATTTAGAAAAAATTTAAATATGATCGTACCGTTTTTGGCAATATGCTCTTCAAAATTATTGATCTGCTCGAAACGCTGTTTCCAAAAGTCATCCGTGATATCATCAACCGAATGTATTCCGGGAATATTCTCGCCCATGATATAACCAGGGTGCACTCTGGTGACCAATACATTTTCATAGTGGGTACGGTTAAAAATTCCAAATTTCCCCTTTGCAGGCAGGGCGATATAATGTCGCCATAGATAATCATGGCCCAATTCAAGAGGTGTGGGTACTTTAAAACTATGTACCACTACCCCACGACTATTAAAATCTTTAAAGACTTCCCTGATCATACTGTCTTTTCCCGCCGTATCCATACCCTGAATACAGATCAGGACCGCATATTTACCATGTGCGTATAGCGTATCCTGCAGCTTGCCTAATTTTTTTCTTACACGTTTCAGTTCTTTTTCAACTGATTTCTCATCAGTATCAAGATCGAGTAAGGTCTGGCTGTTTTTTAATTCAATGGGAGTAACAACTTTATACTGGTCAGGAGTAATTGATTTCATAGGGTGTTTTTTATATTTCTCAGGCTTTTAAGTCAATAGTACCATCAATAAGTACTCCTGTAAATATAAACATTTGAAATCTTTTGAAGTAGCTTGTCAAGAAGACAGTAATTCCAAAACAAATACCATCTTCAGGGCGATAGATTCCTGATACGGCAGGAAATAATGAATCAATGATATAATGATGTAATGAGAAAATGAAATAGAGGGAAAGAAAAATTTAAAGTTAAACTCATGGTTCGATCCTCATGCTTCGAGGGGTCAAGACTAAAGGGCGAACCAATCGTTTAAATTTGATTTAAAAACGAGGTATTGATTGATTTATTGTAAATCAGTTACTTTGCTCCTTGGGATAAGCTTTTTACTGTGCTCAAAAAGACGGTTTTTGGTTGTATCTTTGCACGGTAAAATTTCACACATGAAACAGAGTACATTTGATATCTTGATCATCGGAGCAGGTCTAAGTGGTTTATGCCTGGCTTATTTTTTAAGAGATGAAAAAATCAAGATTAAAATACTCGAAGGAAGGTCACGAACTGGCGGTAGAATCCTAACTACTTTTGAAAACGGTACTCCTATAGAAATGGGTGCCACCTGGGTCAGTGCACAGCATACGGAACTTCATAAATTATTACAAGAGCTGGGATTGGAGGTCTTTGAACAGGCACTGGGAAAAACGGCCATATATGAGCCTATCTCGACAAGTCCGCATCAAGTGGTTGCTTTACCTGCCCATCAGGAACCCAGTTACCGCATTAAGGGAGGTACGAGTTCATTGATCCAGGCCTTGGAAAGTGGCATGGGTAATGTTGATCTTGAACTTGATTGCCTGGTCAAAAGCATAGAGCAGGAAACTCAGGGTCTTTTGGTAAGAACTACACAAGGAGATTTCACTGCAAAAAAAGTGGTTTCCACCCTCCCACCTTATTTGTTTCAAAAAAACATCAACGTAAGTCCTGCTCTACCAGCTGCGTTCAGTGATATTTCGAGTAAAACCCATACCTGGATGGGAGAATCCATCAAAATTGGGCTCAGCTACAAGCTACCTTTTTGGAATAAAAAGGATCTAAGTGGTACCATTTTTAGTAATCCAGGGCCTATTCCTGAGATGTATGATCATTCTAATGCCGAAGGTTCCAAGTTCGCTTTAAAGGGATTTCTCAATGGGGCTTATTTTTCAGTTTCAAGAGAACAACGACTGGAATTGATCCTTCAGCAACTTGAAAAATATTATGGTTCTCAGGTAAGAGACTATTTGGATTATCAGGAAATGATCTGGCAAAATGAAGAACTTACTTTTACTCCTTATAAAGATCATATGTTTCCACATCAAAATAATGGTAATGAAGTATTTAGAGTACCTTATCTAGATAATAATTTATATATATCAGGAGCTGAAACAGCAGTGAATTTTCCGGGATATATGGAAGGAGCCGTTAGGAGTGCTCAGTGGGTTTTTAAGGAGCTTTATGTTTGAATGTGACAATGCCACAATACTTGAATATAATCGCCAATTTTCAAATTCTCAAATTCTCAAATTTTCAAATCACTAATCAACAACACTTCAATAAATCATTACCACATTATTTCATTGTCTCATTGTTTCATTATTTCATTGTCTCATTGTCTCATTGTTTCATTGTTTCATTGTCTCATTATTTCAATGTCTCATTGTCTCATTATTTCATTATATTTAGTGTGTAAGCCCAAATCTAATGATTCATCTATTCAGAAAAATGCGAAAACAACTGATTGAAAGTAATGATTTATTCAATTATGCTAAATATGCCATTGGAGAGATCTTTCTTATCGTAATTGGTATTTTACTGGCCCTTTATCTGAATCATTTGAATACAGAAAGAGGTATAAAAGCTAATCAAATCAAAATACTGAAAGAGATTAAATCAAATTTGAACAGCAGTACGGTCTCGTTTGAAAGAGCTATTAAATCGGAACAAAATTATATGGCTTACAATCTGATGATCCTCGATTATATGGACCATAAAAAACCTTATGACACTATTTTAGACAGTGCTTTCGGCACCTATTTCTGGACCATTTCTTCCAGTGCGGTTACCGGTGCCTATGATTACCTTAAATCCAAGGGAATTGATCTGATCACCAATGACCAGCTGCGCACCGAAATCAGTTTTTTGTTTGAAAGTGAATTGTTGGTGCTAAAAAATGAAAATGAGGTTTGGGCCAATAACCTGCAACAAAACATCTCGTATCCCTTTCATGTAAAGCACTTCAGGAAATATTATCCGGATGGTATGGCAACGTCTGATTATGAATATGCCAAACCTTTTGATTATTATTTACTTCTGGAAGATGCATATTTTAAAAGCATCAATGCTGAGATCATCTCAAATCGGCGATGGAATATCAACAGCCTTCAAAACACTATTAACAAGATCAAAAAGCTTATTGAGGATATTGACAAGGAGCTTGCTGTGTTGGGTTGAATAGCGACAATGCGAATGCTTGAATGCT
>CAZPHF010000068.1:12876-14544 GCA_964586115.1 uncultured Flavobacteriaceae bacterium
AATTTTCAAATCAATAATATCATTCCATCCTCACAGGTTTGAGTTCCTCAAAAAAGATATCGTCATTTGGCACATCGAAGTCAAAACCCAGCACTTCCTGATCGTCATTACTATTGAACTTGACCGTTCCAAAACTAAACCAGGCTTGATCTTTGTCCCAATTGATCAAATACGCATCGTAGTTCCAATGTGTTAAAGTGGCTGATAACAATGGATGGTGCTCAAATATAAGTTTAAGCTTATTATCTATTTTAACCACGCTGATCTGACCTACCAAATCAGACTGATAATCACCAAGAATAGTGTCTTCAGACAATGTTGGTTTTGTATTCATCACTCTTTTGGCAATCCGATCAGGAATTCGAGTGTCATTGGCTCTGGAGGTGTTTTTTTTCTCTAAATAGGTCGCTGACCAATCTGTACTTTCCACACCCAAAAACTGATCTAAGGCATAATAAGACGCCGCCATGATGGGGCTTTTGGCACCATTAGTAAGTACGACAACTCCAAGATTTTCTTCTGGAATCATAGTAACTGCCGTGATCATACCATCATAACCCCCCGTATGTCCAACAAGCATCTTTCCATGGTAATCGCTTAATCCCCAGCCAAGTCCATAGCCCTTAAAATGCCTTCCAAATGGATTGGGTTGGGTATGGTCAACTGTAAAATTATTATGAGGTGTCCATACCGTGTTCCGGGTTGACGGGCTCAACAGAGTGTCTTGATCTTGAATACCATTATTCATATTAAAAATCATCCATTTTGACATATCGGTTACACTGGAAATCAACCCGCCGGTGGCGGCGACTTCTTCCCAATCTACCCAAGCAACGGCCTTATTTTTATCATCTTTTCTCATATGAGGAGTGGCATAGTTCTCCTTTTTATCCAGATCTTTTAATGAATAAATACTGCGGTTCATGTTAAGAGGTATCAAAATACGCTCCTTAACATTTTCGCCCCAGGTTTTACCAGTAACTTTTCTAATGATCTCCCCGGCTGTGACGTACATCAAATTCGAATAGCCATAACCTGCTCTAAAATCATAGGCTTTGGGGACGTATTTGATATGCTTGATGATCTCTTCGGCTGACTGATCTGACTTGTACCAGATATTATCTCCACTATAGGTACCCAACCCTATTCGATGACTTAACAGATCTCGGATGGTAGCATGTTCACTTACCCAATCATCATAGACGGCAAAATAAGGTAAGTGTTTCTGAACTTTATCATTCCAATCCAGCTTACCTTCCTGTACTAGCATTCCAATAATCGCTGAAGTAAACGCCTTGGAATTGGAAGCAACAGCATAAAGGGTATGTTGATTAGGTGGGGCCTCATTCCCTACTTCAAGCACGCCATAGTTTCCAGTGAATATCAATTCTCCGTCTTTGACAATTCCAATAGAAGCTGAAGGTAGGTCCCAGTCTTTAACCATTTTGGCATAATAGGCATCAAGAGCCTCCAGATCAACGTTTGTTGTGGTTTGTGCTAAAGCACTGTTAATGAACAGAAATAACAGGATGACAAGGCTTTTAAATAATTTCATAGAAAAGGAATTTGTGGTATTTTCGTTTTGTAGCAATTTAGGGAAAATGTAAGCAAAATAAAAGTGTTGCTTTCCTCAAAATAAAAAACTTCTACATTCAACATTCAAATGCT
>CAZPHF010000069.1:0-14067 GCA_964586115.1 uncultured Flavobacteriaceae bacterium
TCAAATACTCTTTTGACTTCCTCTTCCAATTCCGGATACATGGCGTTGACATAAAGTACTTCAAATTCCCCTTCCTTAGTGACAAGAAAAACTACTTTTATTGTGCCTTTGTAACCTTCATTTACGGCAACAGCAGGAACCTTGAATTCCTTTAGAACATCAGCTTTTAATTTGTCATTAAAACAACCATTTATCTCATTAAGCTGGCTGTCTTCACATCCTTTGTATACAGGTGGTTTAGATACCTGAGCTTTAAGTGAAAAGGAAACTAATAATAGCAGGCAAAGAGATATAAGTATTTTTTTCATATAATGCGATACAGTTAGGTAATCGTGAGCTTAGGATTAACTTAATAAACGTTGCAAATCTAATTTATTTTATGAACAAGATTATTTTTTAATTCATATTTTTCATTGCTTTCAGGGCAAATAGCCATGCCCTCGTCGTTGAAATTCAATCGATGTCCAAATTCGCTGATCCAACCAATTTGTTTTGAAGGGTTACCTACCACTAAGGCGAAAGGTTTTACTTCCTTAACTACTACAGCTCCAGCTCCGATAAAAGCAAATGCTCCGATGTCATTACCACAAACAATAGTAGCGTTGGCTCCGATACTGGCACCTTTCCTGACAGTGGTTTTCATATATTCATTTTTCCTATTTACGGCACTTCTGGGATTGATGACATTTGTAAATACCATTGAAGGTCCAAGGAAGACATCATCCTCACAATTAACACCTGTATAGATTGATACATTATTTTGAACCTTTACATTATTTCCTAAATGAACATCGGGAGAAATCACAACATTTTGTCCTAAATTACAATTTTCACCCAAACTACAGTTGGCCATAATATGACTAAAATGCCATATTTTAGTTCCTTTTCCAATGAGACAGGGTTCATCGATAACTGCGGTATCATGTGCAAAATAATCTTGTTTTTTCATAGAAAATGTCGTTTTACAGGTTTAATTGAACAATGAGACTAGATTTTTGTGGGATGCCAGGTGGTTTTTATTTCGAGGGTTTTTTCGATAAAATAAGGAGATTGGCAGTAATCACCCAACCAATCATTCTTTTTGTACAAAATGACCCGTTTGATATTGTTACTGGCAAGTTCACTTATTTGCTTAATCTCATTCTCATTATCGCCACAATAGGTTATTGCATTTACATCCATATGAGATGCCATATGAGAGATCAATTCTTCTCTTTCTCCGGTGAGGATATTCACTACCCCTGCAGGAACGTCGGAAGAATTCACTACCTCGGCAAAAGAAATTGCACTCAGCGGCATACTTTTACTTGCCAAAACTACTGCGGTATTTCCCCCTACAAGTATAGGAGCTATAACTGATACCAGACCTAACAGGCCTTGATCTTCCGGGGCTATAACTGATACGACTCCCATGGCTTCTGTTGCTGAAAAATTGAAATGGGCACTGGATACAGGATTTACAGCACTAAATATTTGCTGATACTTATCGCTCCATCCGGCGTAATAAACCAATCTGTCAATTGAGGCTTCAACTTCTTCTTTGGCTTTTTTATGACCGGATCCCAAAAGTTCCAATTCTTTGATAAATTGATCTTTCCTTCCCTCCAGCATTTCTGCAATTCGGTAAAGAATTTGACCCTTATTCATAGCGGTTGTGCCAGCCCAGGCATTTTGTGCTTTTCTGGCAACGACAACAGCGTTTCTGAAATCTTTCCTTGAAGCCTGACACATATTTGCAATAAGCTTACCTTTTTTATCCTGGATGGCAAAATACCTTCCGGATTCTGTTCTTGGAAATTTACCTCCTATATATAATTTGTAGGTTTTTTGTATATCTAATCTGCTCATGGCTATTGAAATTTAACATAGGGTTTTAGGCCGTGTAGGCCACCTTCTCTTCCAAACCCACTCTCTTTATATCCTCCAAAGGGAGAAGTGGCATCGAATTTATTAAAAGTATTGGCCCATATCACTCCTGCCTTTAATTTTTGAGAAAGGTAAAAAATCTTGGATCCCTTTTCTGTCCAAACACCAGCAGATAAACCAAAGGGTGTGTTATTGGCTTTTTCAATAACTTCGTCAATGGTTCTGAACGTTTGAATGGCCAAAACAGGGCCAAAAATTTCTTCCTGAACAATGCGGTGTGATTGTGATACATTGATAAAAAGGGTAGGAGGGCACCAGTTCCCAATTTCAGGAATTTGACAGTCTGGCTGGTAGATTTCTCCACCTTCGTCAATACCAATTTTGATATATTCCTGAATGGTACTTAATTGCTTTTCTGAATTGATGGCTCCTATATCAGTGTTCTTATCAAGAGGGTCACCAATCATCAATGAATTTATCCTGTTCTTCAGTTTTTCAATGACGGCAGTGGCCACAGATTCCTGAACAAAAAGTCTTGAACCAGCACAACATACATGCCCTTGGTTAAAGAATATAGCATTCACAATTCCTTCTACAGCCTGATCTATGGCTGCATCTTCAAAAATGATATTTGCACCTTTTCCTCCAAGTTCAAGAGTAAGTTTTTTACTTGTTCCGGCGATGGCTTTTTGAATGTATTTTCCTACCCCTGTCGAACCGGTAAAAGCTATTTTATTGACTTTTGGATGTTCCACAATGGCGGCACCTGTATCTCCGGCTCCAGTCACAATATTAACGACGCCTTTTGGAAGGCCACTTTCTTCAATGATCTCAGCAAGTTTCAAGGCTGTCAAAGGGGTTGTTTCTGCGGGCTTTAGAACTACAGTATTTCCAGTGGCTAAAGCCGGCGCTATTTTCCAGGCAGCCATTAGCAGAGGAAAATTCCATGGTATGATCTGCCCTGCAACACCCAAAGGTTTTACAGTTCGGTTGGGAAAAGCGTAGGACAGTTTGTCCGCCCAGCCTGCGTAATAAAAAAAGTGATTTGCTGCCAGAGGAATGTCAATGTCTCTGGATTCTCTAATAGGCTTACCTCCATCAAGACTTTCTATGACTGCAAATTCTCTTGCGCGTTCCTGTATTAATCTCGCAATTCTGAAAATGAATTTCCCCCTTTCCTTTCCAGGAAGGGTTGACCATTTTTTAAATGCTTTTTCTGCAGCAATAACTGCTTTATCAACATCTGCGACTGAGGCTTCCGCTATTTTAGCAATAATCTTATGATTAGCCGGATTGACGGTGTTAAAATACTTTCCTTCTATTGGGGCCGTAAATTCTCCATTAATAAATAGCTCATACTGTTTTTTTACATGAATGTGATCTATACTTTCAGGAGCGGCTTCATAACTCCATGACGCATTAAATGCACTATGGTTTGATGGTTTTGTCATACGACTAGTCTTTTGAAAAATAATTAGATGATTGGTAATGTCCCGATTCCGATTTAACCAACTGCATCAATATGTCATTTGCTAAACTACTGGCTCCAAACCTGAAATAGGTATTGTTCATCCATTGTTCGCCCAATACTTCATTTAGCATCACAAGGTATTGTAGGGCTATTTTCGATGTTGAAATGCCACCGGCGGGTTTCATTCCTATGATTTTGCCCGTTTTTATATAAAAATCTTTTATGGCATCTAACATCACATAGGTTACTGGCATAGTTGCTGCAGGCTGTATTTTGCCTGTAGAGGTCTTTATAAAATCTGCACCGGCATACATTGCAATTTCACTAGCCTTCCTGATATTATCCAAAGTATCTAATTCGCCTGTTTCAAGAATTACTTTTAAATGAGCCTTTCCACAAGCTTCTTTTATAGCCGCAATCTCATCATAGACAAAATTGTATTCTCCTGCTAAAAACGCTCCTCTGGAAATGACCATATCGATTTCATCTGCTCCTTGTTCAACAGCAAATTGTGTATCCATAATTTTTGTATTTCTACTGGATTGTCCGCTGGGAAAAGCTGTGGCTACTGAGGCGACCTGTATGTTTGATCCCGCCAAAGCAGTCTTTGCGATTTTCACATAAGTTGGATAAACACAAACTGCGGCCACGGTAGGTATATCGTTTAATTGCTCATGAAGGTGCAGGGCTTTGTAGCACAACTGCTTTACTTTACCAGGCGTATCTTTTCCCTCAAGAGTTGTAAGATCGATCATACTAAGGGCAAGTTTTAGCCCTTCAACTTTTGAAGATTTTTTTATACTTCTTTTGCAAAATCTGTCAACGCGCTCCAAAACACCAAGGGTGTCATAGGAGGGCAAATTATTTAGATTTGGAATCATTTATTCATATTAGAAATTCAAATTTACAAATTAAAAACGATAAGTATGACCAAAGAAAAGAGTCTCAAAAAGGAAAGCTAGAATTGTTGAAATTAATAGAAAGGCAGTGATTGGTTTGTTATTCAAAATGAAAGAGAAACCTCCAGATTAAATGATCAACTAATACCCAAATTTTTGTAAACCAAAAGTGAGAAGTGTTTTTATTATCTATTAATTACAACAAGGGTAATCGGTAAGGTATAGGAAACACCTACTGTTTTTGTTCTTTGCCTTCCCGGTGTCATTTTAGGGAGCATATTAACAACCCTAACTGCTTCTTTTTCAAGTCTTGAATGTGGGCCTCTTGCTCTAATATTGACAATTTCTCCTGTCTTGTCAATTTTAAACTGAACATAGACTTTTTTCTTACCGGGTGTTAGTCCCAATTCTTGAGCAAGTTCGGATTTAAAATATTTGTGCACATGTTTATTGATCTTATCTTGTAAGCATTGCTTCAATTGCTCTTTGGTTCCCTTGCATCCAGGGTAAATAGGTGCTTCTTCGATGATGGCAAAGGGAATATCCTTTTCAAATTCTTCCTCTTCAATAATTTCCTCAATTTCCTCGTATTCTTGAACCTCAACAAATTCTGTTTCATCTGTTTCAGTCGACTCTAAAACAGTTTCTATAATGTCTTCCTCATTGCTAACAATCTCTATTTTTTCAGGAGCAGGTGGAGGAGGTGGGGGTGGTTTTACTTCAAGAATTCTCTGGGTAATAGGAATTTCTATAAATTCTTCTGTTTCGACAGATACGTCATCAAAACCACTAAGATTCCGATCGACGGTTTTCCATTCAAGAGCTACATAGATGAGCAACAAGGTTAAAATCAAACCCAGCTGAAAAAAAAGTTTTCTGTAGGGGGATAACCTCGCTTTATGACTCTTCTTGACTAACATATTTAAGGAATTGATTAAGACCTTATTAAGTTAGTCATTTACACAAAAACAAAATATGATTTTTGTCATATTTGACTCCTATTGATTTTAAAATAGTCTATGTAATAGTATAAGTTGCTTTAATATACACGAAGTATTCGACATAAAAAAAGCCATCTGTCAATCGACGGATGGCTTTTTCTAATTTTTATTAAGGTTCTATTCAACAACCAAAGTAATAGGCAAGGTATATTTTACACCTACTGGTCTGCCACGTTGTTTACCAGGGATCATTTCAGGCAACAATTCCACAACTCTTATCGCTTCTTTTTCAAGACGCGCATGCGGGCCTCTTGCCCTAACATTAGTAATTTTACCGGTTTTGTCAATTTTAAATTGCACATATACCCTTTTCTTACCTGGGCTTAAACCTAGATCACCTGCCAACCCTGTATTATATTTTCTACTGACATGTTTTGTGATCTTATCAACCATACACTTTTTCTTTTCCTCATTACTCCCCTTGCAACCCGGATATACAGGTACATTTTCAATAATGGCAAAAGGCACATCATCAATTACTTCTTCGTCTTCTACGATCTCTTCTATTTCTTCCACCTCAACAGCTTCTGATTCATCGGTTTCTGTAGATTCAAGAACAGTTT
The DNA here is from genome assembly GCA_964586115.1 of uncultured Flavobacteriaceae bacterium. Taxonomy (GTDB): domain Bacteria; phylum Bacteroidota; class Bacteroidia; order Flavobacteriales; family Flavobacteriaceae; genus Lutimonas. The sequence goes on from CAZPHF010000069.1 coordinate 5,801, forward strand.
CTTCAATATCTGCCTCATCCTCAACTATTTCAATTTTTTCAGGAGCCGGTGGTGGTGGTGGTGGTGGCTTTATTTCCTGAATTCTTTCAGTAATTGGTATATCAATTTCTTCTTCTGCCTCTATATCAGCCATACCCAAATCAGCAATGCTTCTTTCAAAGGTTTTCCATTCAATTCCTATATAAATAAGAATTAAGGCTAGGGCCAATCCTAACAGCATGAACTGTTTATTGTGCTTTTCTAGATTTGCTTTAGGGTTCTTTTTTACTTCCATGTTCTCTTAAAATTTTTATACTGCGCTAATTTAATGAAATATTTGGCACAAAAACAAGTAATTATTAAATTGTCCGATACCATTTGATAATTCTCTTGAATAATACCAGACCAACTAGTACACCAGTCGTGTTGGCTAAGGCATCATAAAGATCACCCGTTCTATAGGTTGTCAAACCACTTTGTAGAACTTCAAGAATGATGCCATAAAGGATCAAAGCTAAAGGTACAAAAAAATTAAATACTTTTTTTTGAATTCTATCCCTTAAGGCAAAATACCATAATGTACTAAGTCCGAAATAGGCAATAAAATGCAAATACTTGTCACCAGATTTGATCCCCAAGCCTATATTTATCTTAGGAATTACACTAAGGCTTAGTATGCCTAAAATCAGGGTGGCCAGTATCGCTAGGATCAAAGCATTACCCTCCAATAATTTCTTTATATCCAGCCGCATCTAGTAAATTATCAATTTCTGAGGTATCCGAAATTTTCATTTTGATCATCCATCCATCTCCATAAGCATCTGAATTCACTTTTTCCGGAGCATCTTCCAATGATTCGTTAAATTCGATGATCTCACCACTTAGAGGCATAAACAGATCAGAAACAGTCTTCACTGCTTCTACACTGCCGAAAACTTCATTTTGGTCAATGGTCTCATCAACTGTTTCAACATCAATATAAACGATGTCTCCCAGTTCTCCTTGAGCAAAATCAGTAATACCAATAGTGGCAATGTCTCCTTCAATTTTTATCCATTCGTGATCTTTAGTGTACTTTAATTCTTCAGGTATATTCATTTTTAAAGCTTTAAGTTAATTACCTATGATATATCTTACACTTATACCCCCGTTGATTGAAGTCCGGGGATATGTAGTAGATATTGCAAATTTAGAATTATTATAGTCAAGGAAAAAGGAGGTGAGTAAATTTTTATTCAAAGAATAATCTGCAAGGAATTTAAATGATACAAGATTTTGGCCACCAGTGATCTGATCATTATCTATATCATCTCCAATTCCGTAAGCTCTAACAATGGTAAGATTTTCCCTAATTCCTATATCAAGTTTTAAATTGATATCTCCCTGAAAAGTAGTTGAACCTCTACCGCTACTAGATTTGAACTTCATTTTAACATTCTGAATCCTGTATCCCATGCCAAATACCAATTCTTCCCCGGAAACTTCTGTCACCGTATTATTATTAAAATTGAGATTAAGAGCCTTGTCTTTGTTGAAAGCTGCTCTCATAGAAAGAGAATTTTTTAATTTAAAATCAACTCTTATTAATGGTGAAAATTCCTCAATTAAATTAATTCCATTATAGAGTTTGTTCGGGTTGAAGTTTCCCGCAATATCCCTGTTAACATCTTCATAGGGATTGCTTTTATCATATTTAAGGTTATTCGTAAACGACAGAATTGAATAAACTGATCGATAACTATGTTCTAGGGTAAAACTTCTGAAATTGGTTCGGACCCATGGAATAGACATGAGACCCTTATAGGAGATCCTCCAATTGGGTACTGGTGTTTTTCTGAAGGCAGACAGTTGCACAGAGCTCGCATTCTTTCCTGTATAGGCCGCCAGGAATGCCGGAAGCACAACATCCTGACTAGTGCCACCAAATCCATTGATGTTTCCGCCAGTATCATCTGCCAGTCTTTGTGAAATGATGGCTCGGTTATCCTTAAATTTTTGAAAAACGTCACCTTCATTTTTAAAGGAGGCGCCAATCATGATCTGTGAGATACTGAAATTTCCAACCCCGTTTTTAGGGGTTTCATTAAGTGTCCCGTTGACAACATCTAATTGTTGGTTAAAACTTTCGGTATACGTTCTGTTTCCAAATAATTCAATGTCAAGGTCTCTTGTAAGTTTTACATTGGCTGAATAGTCAAATTTATCAAAATGGGACTTAGTGTAATTTCTGGCATAGAAATTATCCGCAGGATCTCTGGAGACCATCCAACCATTTCTAAGCGCCTTGTCCAAAATATCTGCCTGACTACCAAATACAAAACCTAGAGTTGGAGCAAAAGAACCCGAAGAGTTGTTTTGGCCAAGGAATCCAAATTCAGGAATATATCCTGGCAGGAATGTCCCATTGTTTTCTGTATAAGAAAGTCTGATATTCTTAACAGAAGTTAGGATGTCAACACCAATTCGCCCTATTTTTTGCCCTGTGGAGAGGCTTTTCTTGCCTTTGAGCACTTCCCCGGTTTGGGGATCCTCTTTGGCATTTACCGTTTTTCGTTTGGTAAATAATTTTGACAGTCCTATCTGATCATAGAGTCGGTCCATACTCATATCTGCTGTAAGATTATGTGTATTGGCATTTTGTATTGTGTTTCCAACCTCGTCAATAATTGTGTAGGCCGGTGCTTGCCAGTCATAATCAGCAGTATAGTTGTACGTTCCGTTGATAAAGCTCAATACAGGGAATTTATCAAAGGGAATTTTATAGGTTAGATTAAAGGTCTGGTGATAGTGATCGGGTCGTCCTATCTTAAAGAAATTATCATAGATTTGAGTGTCTTCATCCTCGTCGAATTCATCATAGACATAGTTATTGAGTGCCCTCAAAGAGAATTGAAGTGATTTTGTGAGATTGTAGGCTACAAGATAGTCCCAGTCAAACATGAAATTTCGTTGTTGTAGTAAAGGAAGATCGGGTAAGCCAGCTACTAAAGATCTTGACAGCTGTTCATTATAGGACCTTATAATATTTGAGTTGATGGCAAATGAACTGGGAAGTAAGTTAATATTAAAATCCTTAATAAATTGTAAATAGGCTTTATCACTTACCAAGCCCCATCCCTTAAAAGGCTCGATGATTTTGGGCTCAAAACTATGGGTATAGTTCACTGAGGCCCTCACTTTCTGATCTATAAATTTTTGAATATTATAATCTCTGTGATAGGTTTCATTATACAAATAAGAAACAGAGAGGTTTTCTACGTCATAAAAATGGGGTTTACCACTTTGAGAGGTCCTGTTCTTTCTGACATTTATAAAATTCAGGCTTTTCCTCTGGGTATAATCTCTTGCCTGGTCACTATCAGTTGTTCCATCTTTAAAAAGCACATCCTGAAATCTGGGATCGTATTTTGGGTCCCTGAATTCTTCTCCAAAACTGAAATTGATCGGGATACTGACATTGGCTCTTTTGGGTAGTAACTGGCCAATATTCACATTTGATACAAAGCCATATTGCTTCATTTCATCCTGACTTCTTTCATTAACCATTTGATCCAGACTTCCAAAACCAATAGTATGCATACTCCCTGTAAGAGAAATGTCAGCAAAATCAGCAAAATTGGCATCAGCATTGACAATGGCTGCCCAGCTTGATTTGTTGTCAAAATCTGATACCCTTAATTCATTGTACCACAATTCCATACTCTTTGGAGCCAGGGAAACATTTTTAACTCCCAGCATGATGGTTCTGATATTCGACAAATTAGGATTTCCCTTTACCCTGATTCTGTATTCAGGAGTCTCGCCAGACTGAGGTTGAGGATAGATTTCGTTGATGGGTGCCCCAACTTCAAGTCTTTCTAATTTCAGATTGCCAAATGCTTCTATAGCGGCATCAATATTATTCTCTTCAGGCCATATCTCTTCTGGACTGACAGCGTTGAAACTTGTTATTTTTAACGGGATTTCAATTTGGTAGTAATTGTCTTCGGTATCGCTTCCCAACCTGATCACACCCATTAACTCATCATCTTTTACTTCAAGTTGCCCCACTTTACTTTCAGTATGGATAAACATTTTCAATTGCTTATACATTCTAAGGTCAAAGGTGGTATTTTTAAAGATCGCTCTGGTATCTCCTGGTTGAAGGTCATCGACCTTGACAGTTACAGACTGTTCATTTTGTTGCTGAATGGTGGTTGTTCCCTGAAGCCTTTCTCTTACGATTCCAGGAGGTAAAACATAAGGTATGGGCTGCCTGTCTTCATTTTCTTCAATGTTCACAACACCAACTTCGAATTTCCGGTTTTCATCAGGAGTAATTTCCTGAGGAGGTTTGATGGCTTCGTCCAAAGTTTTGGTATACCTTCTCCAGTCTCCTCTTACCAGTTGTAATTCGCCAAACCTCAGCACTATAGGTATCTTGAACTTGGTCAGGAACATTCTCATAAAACGAATGGAGGTAAATCCAGTTATGTCATTTATGATATTATTTGGATCTTCGGGTGTTGTGATCGGAATTCTAAATTGATACCATGTTGTTGTCTGGGTGGTGTTATTAGCAAGTGTCACGGTAGAGACCCTTGTGTCAACTATGTAATTCTGGCCCACTATCAGATCAGTTTTGTTAAGGGAGACCTTGTATTGATAATAGCTTTCAATGGCACTCATGGTCTGATCCCTATTGATATCCTCTACATCAGGAAAGGTGGTGGAGGAAGTTGGGTAATTCTCTACCGAATTATTGATGGTGGGAGAATTTCCTTCCGTCAGGCTAAAATCTTTATATCGTGTTAAAATTGAAGCATCTTCTGCATCGTAATCCGAGCCTCTGAAAAAGTGAAAGTTATCTGCTGAGGGATCTGGACCGAAAACATTTCCATATTTAGTGGCTTCGTCAGTATCATTAACTCCATCAAGTCCAAGATCCTGATTCAATCGCGCTTCATCACTTTCTGGAAAGGCATATAAGAGAGACTGATCAGTAGGTATGGATGAAAAGGGAGTTGATTCAATATTTGACCCAGGAATTTGTACACCATCAATTGGCAGTCCATTCTCAAACATTTTACGGTCATCCTTAAGGATATCTTCTGAAATACTTCCGAAATTGAAATATAATTCTCCTTGCATGTCTTGCAGGTTAATAGGAGAGCTGGGTCCGCCTTCTTCTGGTTTTATAGAATAATTCTCATAAGGGTCCATCATCCAAAACTGAATATATTCTATGTTGGCCTGTTGAAAGTTAGTAGTCGTTAGAGCTCGGGTAACACCTGCCCATCGATCTTCAGGATTGATATATTTCCCGTCTCCACCGAAACTATCATCGTAGTTATTGGTACCTCTTTCTTCAGGAAAATATGCTAAATCAAGAGTTCTTATGATACTTGATTGGGTTACATCCAGGTCAACCTGAGGAAATAATTCACTGAAATTCACTTGTCTGACTTCAGCTCGTGATAATTCCTCACTGTCAATATTTGGAGGTCTAAGGCTTGAGCCATAGAAAATCTGATCAATATTGTACCAGGAGAGTTTTGATCTTTTTGATCCATTCTTTAGTTCAGGGGGCAAGCCTGCAGCTACATTTCCATTGGTGAAATCAAGATCACCAGTTTGGCCTAAAGGCGTACTCGCAGTAAACCATTGCCTTGGTGATTTGATATCAAGTGGAATTTGAGCCCCTTCAAAATCATCAACATAAGAGGTTGCAGCACCATCAAGATCTATTCCGCTTGGAGTGCCTGGTGCCAAATAGGCGAGTTCTGATCTAACCGAAACAAAGGAGGGAACATCAGTATCTATATTGGGTAGGGCATTGGTCCATTTCGTTAATTTGGGAACTTCCGTTCGGTAGGTCACATAAGCACCTAAAATGGTATTGTTAACGGGCTCTGAACCAAATTGCGCTTTTTGGGTAAGCGGTCTTTCATTCAGATTGATGATATTTCCACCGACTGCTAGTTTTTCATTAAAAACATGTAGCACATCAACTCCCATATACCTTCTACGTTGTTGATTAAATCCAATATTATTCTCTACATCTACTTGTATGGGTGCGTCAGATGCCACGAGGGTTGGATTGATGATCTGAACGTTTCCGATATTATAATCGACCACATAATCAACTCCCTCAACCAATTCTCTTCCCCCTGAGGTTACCTTAACAGACCCTCTTGGGACATTAAAAGCACCCAGTGGAATACCGTTTTCTCCATCCGACTTGAAGTAACCTTTAAATGAATATTTATCTTTTTGCTGAAAATCATTTTGTGCCTCAGCCTGAGTCCTGTCATAGAGTTCCTTGAAAATATATACATCATCTTCAGGCACCAATTGATCATCCAGGTCTTCACCAAATGGTTCAATTGTGGGGAAAATAAAATATCCGTTAGGTGAGTCTATCGTAATTCCTTCCACGTAATCGAAAAAACCATCTCCTTCAGGTTTGAAGTTGTTATTCTGATCCAGTCGGTCAAGTCTTAACAGATTCATAAGGGTTTTGTCATTGAGACCAGGCGTTTGGGCATTTTGTAAAATGTTTACCGGCTCACCCGTACTATCATCATAGTATAAAAGTTCTAGCCTGAATCCTTCTTTTTGCAATTGAAAGGCCCCTGGAATTTCGTAAACGTTTTTCATCAAAAGATCAAACATTGGGATGTTTGGGTTGATGATCTCACTGCGGAGCATTTTGACCACCAGGTTGTCTGGAGCGATCACCCCTGCATCTGTAAATTCCCCTACACGATGTACTTCAGTTCCATCAGAATATTCGTAGGCAACCCCAAGCACATCAGCTTCTACCAATCGTCTGTTCAGGGTAATAAAACCCAATTGTGCGTTCATGGTAAAATCCACTCCCTGAACCAATTTAATAGCGTTTTCAAGGATGGTATAATCCCTACCCTGCGCCATATCATAAGGGCTTAGCGCCTGGCCCACTGTAGAGATTTTCCTAATGGGTCCATTTAAGGTTAGCAAATTCTGTAGGTCATTGGCTTCGTTAGAAGGATCCTTACCACCTGGAACAGTGGTCACATTAGCAGGACCAATATTGTTTGGATCATTTTCGCCCAGATCAGCAAGGGTTACTATATTTCTCGTGCCGGTTGTTGTTGCATTACGGTTGGTTACCCAAATTTCAATTCTTGTGATATTCACCGAGCTGTTGATCAGTGGAAAATTCGAAAGGGCATCGTTATATTTATCCCTAAAGCCATGGGCGATAAAAAAGTGCCTGTTGTTATCATAATTACTGGCCCTAAAATCAAATTCGTTCAGAATAGATCCTCCTTGAGCCGAGACTGATCTGGTTTGAGATCTTTGTTGAGAAAAAATACCCGTAACCGTGGTTTTACCAAACTGAAGTTCCATTTTTGCTCCAAAGAGATTTTGGGCACCTGTAACCAAAGAGTTTCGGATTGGCATAGAAACATTACCTACCTCGATCTTTCTAATGATGTCATCTTCGGTTGGCGTATATTCTAACTTCACCATGTTCTGGAAGTTAAAAGTAGATTGGGTGTCAAAATTTGCCAAAACCCTTAAGCGCGTGCCAATTCTTGCATTTAAGCTGGCATTGATCTCTTGGTCAAAATCAAAAGTGGTGTTCTGGCGATTATTTTCAGATAATTGAGGATTCTCAACACGTTGGTAAATCAGTCCCATTTTGACAAGAACTGACCCCTGTACATTCACATCAATTTGATTGCCTCCAAAAACACTTTCAAAAAAGTTTGAATTTACGTAATAAGTTGGCAGTAAATTTTTCTGGACATCTGTTGCTCCCTTTGTTTTGCCACTCACCGCATTGATCTTGTCTTTCGAATATTCCAGCATATCTCTTTGCAAGCGATAGTCTTTATATTCTTCCGGAGTCATCTGGGTAGGATGTTTGATGTAATAATCACCAATTTTTTCCATCAAAATATAATTCCCGGATTGAGGATCATAGATGATTTCAAGTTCCTTATTGTCGTTTAGAAATAGCCTTCCGCTTTGGCTGTTATTGAAGGAATAGGGAAGTGGTGCTATCGAGTCGTTTTGAGTAGAAGTTGTTGATTGATTGCTAGTTATGGAATTATCCCCTGAATTTATTTGAGCCGAAACAAAGGTCGTACTCAATAAAAGCACAATTAATATAATAGGGAGATTATATTTAAATCGATTTATTTGGATCAATCGTTACAAGTTTTTAAGCGCTTGTTTAATTAGTTCTTCCAGACTTATGCCGGGAGAATTTTGTAAAATAACTTGTATAACTTTTTCAATTTTTTTTCTAGAAAATC
>CAZPHF010000070.1:0-13582 GCA_964586115.1 uncultured Flavobacteriaceae bacterium
ATGGCCTGGGACCATGAAACTCGACTATATGAACCATCTTGCTGTCGTTTTAAAGGATATTTCAAGCGATCAGGTGATTGATACATTTCGTGTTGATATAAGCCCTTTACACAGGAAAAACCATCCGTGGCAACATGATGTTCATTGGGCTTGATGGAAATGACCTTATTGTTTTGCGTATCTATTTCGAGACCACATAGAGACTCACAAATTCGGCAAAAAGTATGATGGGTTTTAATTACTTCTTGTTCTGGGTGCATGCTTGATTCAATAATTATGTATTCTTTTAAAATCTAAAATACACATAAAACACGTCATTCACAAAATGGGGTTATATTCATAGTATATCAACAGAAGATTCAAGATCTATGTTAGGAATGCTGCAATGATATAATAATTCATTGTTTCATTAATTCATTATCTCATTGATTGACAATCTTCAAATTCTCAAATCAAATTGAATCACTATTTCGATTCCTTTGCTGCACAAGTTCTGATACCAAATGGCATATAAAGCGGACAAACACTTATAAAACTTGTTGCCAAAAAGACCACTGCTAAAACCAATAGTATTATCCCTAAGGTTCCTGTTATCACATTGGTATAATAAAGATAGGCAATAACTGCTGCTATGATTACCCTGATCATTCGATCTGCACTTCCCATGTTTTTTTTCATGTCTTGATTTTTATGATTTATGTATTCTTACAAATACAAAATTTCAATAAATTTAATTAAATTTCTGAATAATAGTGAGAAATGGGATACGAATTCCATCCATACCGAAGCCAATGTCTTGCGCTACTTTCTTGGTACAAATCTACATTCACTTCTTACGTAAGGGTATTGAAGGCTAAAAGCCTATTTTTTCCCTACCGGCATGGTGTACGAAATATTCAATCTAAATGAATTTTTTACGGCAGGGCCTTCCCAAGATTCATAAATAGCACTGGTTTTATATTCACCATAAAAATTCCATGAAGCTTTTTCCATCACCCATACTTTTCCAAAACGCAAACCCAAAGGAAGATAAAATCCACTTGTATTCCAATCATAAAGAGCTACTATATCTGCAGTTTGCAGATATATGCCCGAAGTGCCAAATCGATAGGCAACAAAAGGCGCTATTCCCAAAGGATTCGCATCTGATTGTCCTGCTGGCAGGGTATTAGGATCAATACTTCTCCAGGTTTGCGTAAACAGCAAACCATAGAACCACTGACCACTATTGTTCACAATGGCTGCTGCAAAACCATAACCCCATTCATCTTTTGAAACACCTTCGCTTCCAGGTGCAGTTACCAAAGGACCAATTCCGGCTCTACCTGTTCCCCAATCTGTTGCCTTGGGAATAATCAAAGCGAAAAGTTCGGTGTTACCAAATCCTGTTTTCCCAGTATTCACATCTTCATAATGCCTTATCGTCAATCTTGGTAAAATAGTCATTGATTTGAGCGGAACGGGAGCTACAACCCTTAACTGAAGATAATTATTAAGGCCTGCCGGACGTTCACTTCCATTGACGATATCGTCGAAATAGTCTGGCATTAATTGGTAAGCCATTTGGAAGCTCCACTGGGTAGCCGTGGCATCCATAGCTTGAGAATCACGACTCTGACCTCCTTCTTCAGTTTGCTCCTCAACCTCTTCATTTTCTATTATTTGTTCTTCCTGTGCTTGTAAACCCAATCCAAGAAAGAAAATTACTATTACAAAAAAGTTCTTCATATTCATTTTAATTATTTAATTGTATACGCCAACATCAAAAGTTTCAGCTAAAGAAAATATAGAAATAGACATTTCAGTAATCTGAAATTTTAGATGAGTGAAATTTTATTGACACTTTTTCTAAGTATAACAGGAAGATCTCTTCCGCAATCAACTTAGGTTTGTTCAATTGTTAGTGCTGATCAAAATTAAGATTTCCTTCTGTAAAACAATCGTATGTTAGGTAAACAATAGGTGAACAACCACCAGATCCGAAGTGATAGCAAAAGATATAATTAGAAGTCTTGAAGAAACTCAACCAAATTGGTCTCTTTCTCCAACTTAAATTTCTTACGAAGTCTGTATCTCAATACTTTAACTGAATCAGGAGATATATTTTTTATGTTAGCAATCTCTTTGGTGTTTAATTTTAAGCGAAGAAGCGAAGACAGGTGCAACTCATTTTCTGTCAAATTTGGATACAATTCTTTTAACTTGGAAGTGAATTGGTGGTTAACATCTTCTATTCTTTCATGAAAATAATCAAGATTCTGACCGATCTGCAACTGTGCTTTTGTGAATTTTATGATCTCTTCAATATCTGATGATTCAATAGGAGATTTCTTTTTAATACCTATAAGCTTCTCCATGACCTCTTTGATATAATTTTTTTTCCTTGTAATCTCAATACCGAAGTCGGTTAAGTCCCTTTTTTTATAATTGATCTCGTCTATTAGCCTCAAGCGCTCTAATTCCAAAACCCTTAACTCTTTCTCATTGAGGTCATTTTTTATCGCCTCTAACTCCATCCTCCTTCTGTTGACAAAATCCTTGGACATTCTGAATCCCATCACTATTGTGAATAGTAAGGGATAAACATCTAAAGGCGGCATGACTGACCTAAATGCATTAGGAAGACCATATCCCGAATAATTTCTGATCATTTCCTCTAAAGCCAGAATAACAAACAGGCTACTGATAAAAATGAACTGAACACTTCCGGTCCTTTGTGTTTTTTTGAAATATACACTTGCCAAGACAACACAAATAATTAAGCCAACAAGGCCCAGATGGGCAATGATTTGCCAATATGCGAAAGGACCTTCCTCTGGAACTAAAATAAAAACAAGGAAGGCAATTAAAAACAACAGCGATAAAAACCAGAGGAGTTTGTTAAACTTCTTCTGAATAAATTCAACTATGAACCATGGAAAAATACCATAATACGTCGCGGCTGAAAAAATGATGGCCGACCTTAGATCTAACTCAAGAGCTTCAGAAATACTTTCAAATAAAAAATACAGCCCTGAAAAAAAACTAAAAATGCCAAAATATAAATACATTCTTTGCGATCTGTTCTTAGAATAAATAAAGAAACTCAGAATAGCAAAGGCAATGTTAATTCCCGAAAATAAAGAAAACAATACAAGGTTCATATCATTCTTTTAAAAGCCTCAAAATAATGATTTTTAAAACGATCAAGTTTAATTTTACCAAAAAATTAAATAGCTGAAGTTTTAAATAATTTTATGATGAACCTCCTAACCAATAATAGCTCCCTTTATCCCCTATAATCATCTGGTTCCGATGACTATAGAGCATTATAAATCCCTTTTAATAAAAAGAATAGAAAGCGCTTGAATACAGTCTCAAATGGTTAATGCCATTTACATGATGGTTTAACAATTTTGATTCGATAAATAAATAGTAGGTTTCGGACATTAATTTGACCTCTTCATCCTTTTCTGGAAATAATTTAATCATCTTTCGTTTACATTAGATTTCACAAATCTTAAACCAACATAACAATGAAAAAATTAATTACATGTTTATTACTGTTTACAGTCTTTGCAATCAGCGCACAAGAATCTTATTGGACCAATTACACTTTTATCGTAGAACCTGAGAATGAGGCTACCGTCTTTAAATTGATTGACGATTATTTTAAAGAGCATAAAACGGAGGGAGTTGCGGTATCCTTATATGCTAATCACTTCCATGATGAGGGAAATAGCGCAACCCATATGATCGTTTTTTCAGGCTCTTTAGACGCACTTGGAGGTATGTATGCAGCAGATAGCGGGGATGCCTGGGATTTGCTAGGAGCACGATTGGACCACCATATTAAAGATGGATCAGGGGCAAGAATGGGGACCATGAAAAAATCTTATGGGGATGCAGCTGGCGATTACCCGATACAACGCTATTATTTGGTGGATACAGAAGATGCATCGGCTTTTGAAGCGGCGTATACCAAATTTAATACCGATCATAAACCTGTGGGAAGCATAGTAATGATGGGGAACTTTACTTCCGGGAGATCTCCTGACGGCGAGGACCATTGGGTCATTTCAGGCTACAAAGATTTTAAAGCAGCCATTGGGGGTGATAATGCAGGCTTATCAGACTCACAACGTGATGCACGTGATGCCAGCTGGAAAATCTTCGGAGAGAACAATGGAGGCGTAAAACTGGTTCGTTCAGGCTTAAGAGTTCGCTTGGGACAGTGGTAAACGATCTGAATAATAAAACAGAAAACCCTTTCATTTTGGAAGGGTTTTTTTATGTCTGAATGTGATATTACTGTAGCCCTTTTTTTAAAAGAACATAACAGGCCTTCAATTTTACTTTTAACGAATGAATCTTAGGAGTTTTTAATGGTTACTAAACCCATCTAAACAATATATTCATAAAGGCCATTTTAAGTATTAAAGTTCAAAGAGACCCTTAGGTATTGTGTGAAAACCTGTTGTTGCAACCACATCTTCAATATCCTTTATTTTAACCAATGCTGTTGTGTGAATTGTAAACTCCCTTGGAAATATTTCCGCATTAATAATAACATCTTTTACTCCTTTTATTGATAAAACTTTGTTTTTAATTCTTTCCAAATCTTTACCATCCTTTGCGTTTGTCCCAAATACTTTTCCGTAATTTCCCGGAATGACAGTTTCTGATAAAAAACTCATGCTTCTTGTGTTTTATTATTAAATCTGTATGTTCTTCGTTTCATATTGGACACAATTAAATTCCAACTTAAATTTACAAGCGCATACTTATAACTTTCATAAGATATCCACATAAATTACTCCCTCATTTATGCATCTGTCTGAGGCATTTTTAAAGCAATTTATTCTATACTAAAGCTACGAAATTAAAAGCTAAACTGAAAACCTAAATAACATTTTAAATAGTTCTAAATAAAAGGAGCTATCTTTTTACGAAGGTATTTTTTAAACTTTTCTAGCGAACGCATACAAACCGTTTAAAAAGCGCTAAATTCCTGCCTCGCCGGTAGGCGGGTCTTCCAAGCCTTCAGAAATTCATTAAAGGCTTTTCAAACTAAACTGACTTAAAAGATTCAAATCAAAAATCCCTTGTTCGACCCACTTGACGGCGAGGCGGACTTAATACTTAACACTTAAAACTCAATCCTTATATTTAACCATCAACAACCAAACCCCTGATCCTCTTCTTTAAAAAAGTCCGAAAAAAACCCACTGGTAACAATCCCTTAAAAGGCTAGATAAAACACTATAAAAAAGATACCACACTGATGATAAAATGTCAAAAAAAGCGATAAATATTTTTTTTAATTTTATCTTTACTGAAGAATATTTTATTCGATGTATCATGAATCTTTCCCATGCTTTTTTGGATTAATTTGTATATATGCCGTGAATAAAATCAAAACTATACGATGATGGACATTTGTTATTATTGTAACACCAAATCAAAGGCTACTGAAAAACTAGACCAGAAAGAATTAGAAAAATTGGGTCATAATTGTAATCAGGCTCTTTTTAAAAAAGGCGAGACAATTATTGTTCAGAATTCAATGTCTGAAAACATCGTTTTTGTTAAAGAAGGGCTTGTAAAGGTTCATACGATGGGTCCTAATAAAGAACAAATCTTAAAAATTGTAAAAGGTCCCTCCTATCTTGGAATTCCTACAACATTCGGGGCAAAAATCAATGAATATTCAGCGACCACAATTGCTGAAACCAAGATTTGTTTTATAGAATTTAACATTTTTAAAAGTTTAATAAAACAAAATGGAGAATTCGCTCTTGAGATCATTACTCATTTATGTGAACATGAAATACAGAGTTATAAGAAGTATGTCAATCAGGTACAAAAACAAGGCCCCGGAAAAATTGCCGAGGCCTTATTGTTTTTTTCAGAAAAAATATTTGAAAGTCAGCAATTTGATTTACCCTTATCAAGAAACGAGTTGGGGGATCTGACCTGTACCTCAAGAGAAACCATATCAAGAATACTTTCTGATTTTTCTAAAAACAACATTATTGATATCAACAGAAGCAAAGTAACTATATTAAATAAGAAACTTTTGGAGAATATTTCAAAAACTGGTTAAAGGGAAAAGTTTTTCATTTCCAACAAGATTTCCATTGACAATAAACAATAAACAATATTATAATCGTAAACAAACTCACGCCTAACTTACAATATACATCACAATAAAATCCTGAAAAAACACCCAAAGCGTTTGACGTAATTCCAAGTAACATCATAAACATAAAAACACTCCAAAGTGCTAATGGTATCAAAACACCCAATCTTGAAAAAAATTCTTTAGTTCTCATTTCAACAGATTAAAATACAGTTACTAATTGCTTCTATTTGACTATAAAATTACTAGATAGTTATGATTAAACTGAAAAAACAGCCTTGCTATATGACACTCTTTTTTGTGATATACCTCACTGAAAAAAAGGTTGCAGAAATCCCTATTCAACACCCCCTGCCTCGCCGACAGGTGGGTCCAATCTCCAATCAAATGTGCCTTATTCATTGTTTCATTAATTCATTATTTCATTGATTGTTCAACAAATCCTTATATTTATCTACCAACAACAAACCCCATGATTCCTTTCTTTAGAAAAATCCGTAAAAAAATGGCAGATGAAAACAAACCAATAAAGTATTTAAGATATGCCATTGGAGAGATTGTATTGGTAGTAATTGGAATATTGATTGCCCTGCAGATCAATAATTGGAATGAATCACAAGAAACCAATCGGCTGAAAAGTGTTTATCTGAATAGGCTTATCAATGATATAAAAAAAGACACGGCTAATATCAATTTTGTAAGATCCGAAATCGAATTGAATCAAAAGGTTATCAAACAATTGATTGCAAAGGTAAATTCAGGTTCCAGTATTAAAGCTTTAGACAGTCTATTAACTAACTATTTTCAACGAGGATGGATCATTTCAGAATGGGTACCTACCAACAACACCTACACCGATCTTTCTCAAACTGGAAATATGAATATCCTTAAGAACACGGATTTGATAGATGAGATCATTCAATATTATTCTTATACATCTCAAGTAGAAAATTCGAATGGTGTAAACAAAAACTGGATTACTCCCATTGATCAGGAAGTTGCCAAAATAACACCTGCCTTTGAATTTGATCCTACTACCAAGGAATTGTTTTCACACAAGAATAAACTGAAAGCCATGAAAAATATCCAAATAAATCACCAGCTGATCGAAAGAAACGCTGCAGGTCATTACTGGATAAATCAATCTCTATCTGAAAACTTGCTTGCCATAAAAGGGCTCTGTTTGCAGCTTCTAAAAGACCTTCAAGGAGAATATGATAAAACAGTAAAAAATCAATGATCCCCTTCTTTAGAAAAATCTGTAAAAAATCATTCTCTACTCTTTTGTTTTGAAACAAGATAGTCACACCCGCCATGCCATCGAGGCAGGAATTCAAGGCTCATTTTATTTAATAAAACAATTCGCAAAAAAGATATTCCCAATCCTTTTTTTGCTTTTCCTCCCACTCTACGCATGAATATTCTCTAATTTTTTAGCCTAAGAATAGATGCGGCTTGCGGTCAAGAATATCCAGATGATCGCTAATTCAGAATCCAAAGTTTTAAGAGCAGAGCTGTTCAAAGTTGAATTCATTCGAGCTCTTAGATAGTAACTTTTAAAAGCTCAATTTTTATTAAAAGTGGATAATAAATCGTTAATAAATATCTTAATAACTAATAAGTAACCGATAATCAGGTATATAAAAAATTATTAAGTTGTAAGAGTATTAATCCGAATTCAAATTCTGTTTTGATTTCTAAAAAAAAGATCGATGAAAAAATTAATGACCATGATGCTGGTAGTTGTTCCATTCGGAATGATGGCCCAAAGTGCACAAGAAGTTTATGCCGTAACAGATGACATTTTCAACATGTCTTATGCTGATTTAGGAAATACTTTTACAGATGAAGAAAAAAGTATTGACGCTCCAATTTTGAGCGTTTCTTCAGAAGACGCTTCTGATGATGACATGTTCAAAGTGGACGATTTGTTACTTGCTGACCCTGATTTTGACATTCAGGAGAACATGATTTCCTATACGAAAGATCAAACGACCGTTTACTTTAGTGCCAATAGAACAATAAAGGCGAACGAGACAGAGGTAAAGATCAAGAAGTCAGTTCAGCTTCAAATGTTCAAAGCGAACATCACAGAAAATGGTGAATGGGAAAACCTGGAGATGCTTCCTTTTAACAGCAAAAAACATTCTACGGGATATCCTGCCCTTAACCAAGACGAGACAAAACTTTACTTTGTTTCTGACGGACCTGAATCAACAGGGAAAACAGATATTTTTATGGTTGATTTGCTCAAAGAAGGAACCTATGGGAAACCCGAAAATCTAGGCTCAAAAATTAACACTGCGGAACGCGAATTATCTCCATTTGTCGACGATAGTAATGTTCTGTATTTTGCTTCAGACATCGAGACAGCTGGTGATGAACTCAATGTTTTCGCCTCTGAGTTAATTGACAACAAGCCATCTACCCGTATTAAACTCGATGTACAAGCCACAGATTCTAAGGAGGATTATATTGCCGCCTATAAAGCTGTTGATGCAGAAGTTAAGATGTTGGCCGAAAAAGAGGCTAACCTGCGAGATATGGAAATTCTCCAGGAGGCGGAAAGCTTAGCTAATATTGCCCGTATTGAAGAGGACTTTAAAGATGCCTTGAGTGGTGTGGCATATGATTTTAGCAGTGACAATGTAATGTATACGGTTCAAATAGGAGCTTTCCTAAAAAATGTAAAAACCAGCGACTATGCAGATTCATCTGTTTTGTTCAACCACCGCTATGATGACGGGTATAATCGTTTTTATTCGGGTGTTTTTGAATCTCAAGAGAAAGCCCTTGCCCATTTGACTGAAATGAAAAAAGAAGGCTATGACGACGCTTTCGTTCTTGGCCTAACAGGAAAGAAGCGGTTTTTACCAGAATAATTCTTGATTAATCTTTATTTTAAATTTTGATTGAATTAAAACACTCTTCCGTGAGGGGATGGAAGGGTGTTTTTTTATTGGATGATTTTTGTTTTGACAAATTAAATCTATCCTTGTAATTCGGCCATTTTTTTGCCAATATGATCCATTACTTCTTTAAATTCATTCTGAGGACTAAATTCAATAAATTTGATGTCTTCTTCTACAATGCCAGTATGTCCGGCAGGCCAGTAATATACATCCCCTGCTGTGCAAAGTTCTTCTGACTTATCATCATAAAATATACGAATTGCACCTTCAAAAATATAGCCCCAATGTGCGCAATGACAGCTGTTATTGTCTAAGCCATCTAACAATGGCCTGAAGTCAGTTCCCTTGGGCAACTCATTAAAAGCAATCGCCATGCCACCTAAACCACCCATGTTGCTTAGAACTGAATCAGGAGTCTTCATAATAACTGGTAAGTCTTTTTTGTTAATTTTCATAATAATACATTTAGAGGTTAATACTAATTCTTAGGTAGATGAAGGTAAAAATCTTTAAAACCATTGATAACCAAATTTGATTCAAAAACCAGTAATTTTGATTCATGAATGCGATGTAAACATCTGATTTATTACTCCTTGATTTGTAATAATTGAATGTATTATGGATTAAATAGTCGAATTTTTGTGGTCAACCTTTATGAGGGACTCAAAAAATAAGTGTATCGACCATTTGATGATCCATTAAATCACGATCACTCGATAAATTAAAAATTAACTTAGAACATTAATTTGAACTATTCATCCAAACTTTTTTTAAGGTTTGATTCAAGTTTTAATTTTATCATCTTCATAACCTGGCATTTTCAATTTTTTCATAAAAACAGGCCATCTTGGATCATTGCGCATGTCTTTAAACCAAGGCGCATATTTGAGCTCATAATAATATCCCATACTCTTTGTTTCATAGCCTCTTTCCAGCCATTCGAAACCACGGTCATTATCACCATATAAAGCTAATGCACAAGCAATTGGAAAAATTCCAAAGTTGTACCTTCTTTCAGTATACTGTTGTAGTTTTTTTTCAAATTCCAAGTTTTCCTTCCTTACAGCAGCCAAAAACAGCTCTGTTGTGATGACCATAACTTCTTTATCGTTCTTCGTAGCGTGAGGTAAAGGATTTGATAAATATTCGGTCAATGCAATTTCAGCTTCTTCATAATAGCCTCCGTAAATGTTTGCGAATATGATCTCCCAGGGGAAATTCGAATCTGTCATGATCATCTTCTCATAAAGAAGATCTATGCTCTTTTTGTATTCACCTTTCAACAAATATAAATGAGCCAAATTAGAGTAATTGTTAAAATATAAAGGATCTTTTTTCATACTGAAAAGTAGGGATTCCATACCTTTTTCCATATCAAAACGGCCCAATCTGCATGCAGCGTCAGACAGAATTCTTGTATCTGAAGGCTTTTTATCAAGCGTTTTTTTATAATATAAATAGGCCTTTTGAAAATCTAATTTGACATAAAAAAAATAATTTCCTTTTACAAAATAGGTATACGCATTTGTAGAATCCAATGCCTCTAATCTTTTAACATATGAAAGAAGGTCTTCCGGCCCATTGGAATATTTTGCTCTGTTTGCCAGACATGGAATATAGGTTGAATCTAAAGAAAGACATTCATCCCAAATACCAATGACTTCAGCTCGTGATGCGCCCTTGCTTATTCTGTAATATGCCCTCTGTTCGATGGCCAAAAGTCTTGCATCATTTCTGTTTGAGGATAAAAGCACATCTTCATTGACTTTTATTTTTAATTCATAAGCTACCTGTTTGGCAATTTCGCTTTTAATTTTCGAAACCTCTTCCTTGGGCCTTTTATAACTTTGTGAGCTCAGGGTTTGCCCGGTGACCCCATCTATCAGTAAAGCTATGACCTCTATCTCCTCCTCACTCTCAGAGATGGTTCCTTCGAGTATATAATTTACATTTAGAAGTCTGGCGATCGAATCAATAGCGACTTTTTTATCCAGAAAAGAAAATGCGGAAGTTTTTCCAATCAACTTTAAACCTTCCACATCATCCAGGATATTGATTACTTCCACTGCCAGTCCCATCCCAAGGTATTTTTGGCTTTGGTCTTCAGACAGATCCTCAAAGGCTAATATGGCAATGGTCTTTTCTTTGTCCTCTGATAAAGCAACGGGCAATATTTTCTCAATTGCTTGATCATTGCCTCCTTGATAGCCCCAATATCCAATCAGCCCAATAAGTAAGACTCCAGTCGCTATCCATAAAGGCAATTTAGATTTTTTGCGTACTGGTTTTACCACATCTTTTTGGTACTTCGCTTCTCCTGGAGAATAGCCATAAAATTTACTAAAGGCAGTGCTAAAATAAGAAGGACTTGCAAAGCCCACCCTATAGGCAATCTCTGATGCAGTAGCTACATCATTTCTGAGCATTTCATGCGCCTTTTTAAGCCTGTATTCTCTAATATATGAACTGGTTGACTTTCCCGAAATTGATTTTAACTTTCGATGTAATTGAGTCCTGCTCGCACCCAAAGATATGACCAGTTCCGCTACTCCATAATTTTCATCTTCAAGATTTTCATCAAGAAATTGATTGATTTTGGATAAGAAAGATTCATCTTGTGAGGGGTTCACTGGCATTAAAAGTAGTTTAGAATAAGGATATCTTATCCTTAAATATAGTAATTAAAAACCGATATGACAGGAATTTATCTACAACTCAATTCTCAAATCATATAATTCACTTCTATTCTCAAAAATAATTCAAGTTTAGGAGCTTAGAGCTCTAGGGCATTTTCAGTCGCTACTCTTAAAATGGAACATGATTTAAAGAAAATCGCCATTTTTCAAAAGCATTTTGAAAAAAAATGAAATCTATTGCACCAGAACCGTTTAGTATGACACGTCTTTTTGTCCAATCTTTGGATTATTAATTCTAACAAACATTTTTAATTCATTTTAACCCCATATTATTTCACTTATGAAAATAATATTTTCAATACTAATGGTATCAACTCTATTGGTTGCAGTAGCAGTTGCCTTTCAATCAGAAGGCGATGATGTTTATCTCGAGCAATCACTTAAAGAGCTTCCAGCGATGAAACCTACTTTTATTGATTTAGATATGAATAAGGAATACTTCTTGAAATCAAAAGAAAAGATGCAAGCAATTGTTTATATGGCCGAGTACATGTCAGCCGAGAATAGCGGAGAGGCAGGTAATACTGTTTTTTTTAGTAATAGAGGGAATGAGCAACTTGGAGCAGATTTTGTTCCTGACAATACCTATCTTGAGTTTATAGACGGAACCAATGATATTACATACTATGTAGATGACAATAGACCATCTAATGATATGCCTGTCTCAGATTCAAATGCAGCCATTAACAGAGCTATGACCACTTGGAATGAAGTTACTTGTTCTGAATTAGGTATTACTGAAAGGCCTTATAACAGCCAAATAAATACAGGAGTCGTTGCGGGGCTATTAGGATTTGGAGACCCTGTAGATCCAATAACTGGCTGGGTTGCCGATGTAGTTCACGCAGGGTGGTTACCACCACAATTTTTTGATTTTCTTGCTCCTGGAGGATCTAAGTTTATTCTTGGTGTTACATTTACTTTTATCATAGTTATTGATGGTGAAGTAATTGATGAAGATAATAATGGCAAAGCTGATGTTTGGTTTAGAGAGATCTATTATAATGATAATTTCGCATGGAATAATAATGGTAGCAGTTATGACACGGAAACGATAGCCTTGCATGAGACAGGACATGGTTTAAGCCAAGGCCATTTTGGTAAGGTATTTGGCACAGACGCTAATCTTAAAATTCATTTTACACCAAGAGCTGTGATGAATGCAGGTTATTCCGGAATTCAAACAAATATTAGAAAAACAGACAACGGCGAACATTGCAGTAATTGGGGATCATGGCCTAGTAATTAATTGTAAACAATATTTAAAATATAACCCGAGTGTTCATTCATTCGGTTTTTTTTATAGCCCCAACCAGACTACAATTTAAGGTAAAGAGTTTGGATATCGAATTTCGAACAGGGAAGTTCAAAGTGTTAAGTGTTAAGTGTTAAGTGTCAAGTGTTAAGTGTCAAGTGTTAAGTGTTAAGTGTTAAGTGTTAAGTGTTAAGTGAAAAATAATTGAATTTTTGTATCAACCTAGATCAGGAACATGCAGAAATCTCAATTCAACATTCCCTGCCTCGCCAGAAGGCGGGTCAAATCTCAAATCAAATGCTCCTTATTCCATTTTCAAATCCTCAAATCCTCAAATCCTCAAATCAAAAATACCTTTATAGCTATACTGAACTATAAAGGTATTTTTTAATTAATGTATTCTTTAGCGTTAAGGGATATTATTTATCTCCAGCGCCTCTTGTAATCGCTTCCATTACCTTGTCTAAACTAAAACTTCCAGGTTCTTGTCGTGGTGGAAATTCCTTAAAACTTTGAAGCCACTGACCAACATAAGCGGCAGATGGAGCAATCATAAACATATGATCTACCCACCATTGCTCATACCCTATCGACTCTT
>CAZPHF010000071.1:0-13348 GCA_964586115.1 uncultured Flavobacteriaceae bacterium
ACACCATTCAGATTGCTGAATACCTGATCAAACAGGGCTTGGTGTAATTTGGAATAATGAATAAAAAAAAAGCTGTTTTCATAGAAAACAGCTTTTTTTATTTTACAAAAGTATTTACTTCTCTACTTTTAAAACATCCTTAATAATCTCTTCAAGATTATGTTTGGGCAATGCTCCCTGTGCCATTTGAGGTTGTTCTGCTCCGGGGCAGAACAACATAGATGGTATGCTTTTTATTCCAAACGCTGCAGACAACTCCTGCTCAGCTTCGGTATCCACTTTATAAATGTCAATTTTTCCTTTATAATCTTCTGATAATTCTTCTAAAATTGGAGCTACCATTTTACACGGTCCACACCAATCGGCATAAAAATCTATAATACACGGTTTATCACCTTCAAATTTCCACTCTTTATTATCTTCGAAATTAAACACTTTCTTTAAAAATGTCTCTTTGGTCAACAACTCAGTCATAATGTTTTTTTTATCTGTTAAATATTGTTTTTCAATTTAATAGCAATATACATACCATCTTAATTATATGTACAAAGTGACGTAAATTTTGACATTTTGTCGGTCACTATAGTTACAGACGGATAACTTGTGTTAGCATTACATGACTTTAGTGCAGTTATTGAATCACTAAATTTATTTAAACCTTAGATAAAATATTCTGCCTTTCCAGAAGGATCATTTTATAAAATTTAGACCTTGATATTAGCCTTCTTCATACTGAAATGGAATTCCTGATACAGTTCTAACAAATTCATAATAGCAGCAATCAGATCTTTGGTCTCCAATAAGTTGCCAAAATATAAAGTGGTATTCTTGGCACTTGACTCTTCTGACCTGATTCTATTGATTTGTTTTTCAATTGATTTAGAAACATGTTCAAAAAGTTGATGCTTTTCGTCAACAATCTTTGATATATCACCAAACCTTCTCTCGTGAAAAATGGCGGAAATTTCAACTAGCATGGTCGAAAGTTGCTCATCAATAATTTTAAGGTCTTTGATTTGACCTTTCTTTAACTGCTTATGATTGTTGTTCACATGCTTATAACTCGCCTTAGAGATATAACTGATCGATTGGGAAATGTCTTGAAGATATCCCAAAACCATCAAATAAAATCTACTCGCTTCAACCGAGGAATCATCAAGAGATTTTATAAAATAAAAAGCTTCATCTTTCAAGGCATCAACCTCCGCATTTAATTTGAGTACATGTTTATCTGTCTTTTTCAGTTTGCTGAGATCCTGAAGCGACAAGTTATTCACTACATTAGAATACAACTTGTCTGCCCTTGAAATTACTTCTGATATATGATCAGATGTTTCGTCGATAACTTCTTTTGCTGTAATTAATTCTTCTCTTTTAAGCACTTTTTTTTGCGCTATTTCCTTCTCTTCTTTTTTATGATTAATAAAGTTTCTTACCAAAAGAAACAAAACCAATAATAAAAGTAAGCTAACCGCAGTGATACTGCCTAAATGGATTACATAAGTGAAAATAGCCGCAGAAACAAAAGCAATAAAGGCGGTAAAGAACCAACCTCCAATGACATTCAACACTCCTGCAACCCGATACACTGCGCTTTCTCTGTCCCATGCACGATCAGCAAGGGAAGTACCCATTGCCACCATAAAAGTTACATAAGTAGTTGATAAAGGTAATTTATACGAAGTCGCGATCGAGATCAAAATTCCGGCTACCATCAAATTAGTAGAAGCTCTAACAGCATCAAAAGCCGGAAGCTCAAATACTTTTTTCTTTGGAAGATTGACTACTGGTTTTTCGAATCTCTTCCCAATATTTTTTTGCATTGATTGAGGAAGCACAAAACTTAGCACATTGCTGATTCCTAAAGTGGTACGTACAATGACTCTTGATAATGAATTTGGCTGAAATCTTTCATGACCTTCACTTTGCCTCGCCAAATTCACTTCTGTTGCTGCTACTTTCCTGGCTTTTGACGAAAACCACAGGGTTACCACCATGATCATTCCAGCTATGAAAAGAAACATTGAAGGAGTAGGTACTTTTCCTGCAAGCACACTCATATTGAATTCTTCCGCGGGAACACCTGATGCGCTCCATGCCTCATAAGAATTCCATGCGGCCATAGGTACCCCAATAAAATTCACAAGGTCGTTACCCGCAAAAGCAAGAGCCAATGCAAACGTACCGACGGTAATAATGATCTTATATAAATTTATATTTAAAAACCTCGTTAAAATGTATGATAAAGAGGTCCAGATGACGAAAGCCAAACCAATAATATATAGTTCATTCCCTAATAAGAGACTTTCGATATCTTTATAATAGGCAGTCCCTTTAAGGCCTTTCATAAATATAAAATAAGTGATGGAAGTCAAGGCGATACCACTGAACAATGCTCCATAAATCTTGGGTTTCTGTTCAAAATTAAACGTGAGAAACAAACGGGAAAGGTACTGAACCAAAGCACCTATTGAAAAGGCCACGATGACCGAAAGAAATATCCCTGAAATAATTAAAACTGCCTTTTCAGTATTGATATACTTAGACAAATTTGCCACGGTCTCAGTATCTGAAACCGCAATTTTGATCAAGGCCATGGCCACTGCTGCTCCTAACAATTCAAATACAATAGAAACTGTTGTTGAAGTAGGCATACCCAAGGTATTGAAGAAATCCAAGAGTAACACATCGGTGATCATCACAGCCATAAAAATGATCATGATCTCATTAAAGTAAAATTCCCCCGGATTGAAAATGCCTTTTCGGGCTACTTCCATCATACCACTTGAAAAAATCGCACCTACTGCAATGCCAATACTTGCCACAATCATAATAGTTCTCATTGAAACTACTTTTGATCCAATAGCTGAATTCAAAAAATTCACAGCATCATTACTCACCCCTACAACCAGATCTATTACCGCTAGAGCCACCAAGGCAATCAACATCAAAATATAGATATTCTCCATTATTTAAAGCTTATAATTATGATGCAAATCTATGATACAAATTAGGTTTCAATGTTAACTAATTGTTACCATTTAAGAATTAGAAATAACTTTTTTTCTTACCCGTTTCCATATATGAATAGTGATTTTTATCAAGTAAATCTAATTTTAAAAGTGATCAAATCCAACTATCGAAT
Organism: uncultured Flavobacteriaceae bacterium; assembly: GCA_964586115.1. GTDB lineage: Bacteria > Bacteroidota > Bacteroidia > Flavobacteriales > Flavobacteriaceae > Lutimonas. The sequence continues at coordinate 3,146 of CAZPHF010000071.1, forward strand.
TTTCCTGTTTACTGTTAACTCCTTTCAATTATTTTAAGTAAAATTCCAGGTTGATGTCTCATTTTCTAAATCAAAAACAGTTTTTCTTTCGGTCTGTGGACTTGATAATTTTAACAGTTGATATCACATAAATCACCTTATATTTGTCAAAATTTGCTTTATGTACAGGACCATATTTCTGCTATTATTAGTAATCATACTAGCTCAAAGCTGCAACAAAACGAAAGACCAAGCCATGAACGATGACTTTCAATACACCAATGACCTCATAAATGAAACCAGTCCATACCTCCTACAACATGCCCATAACCCGGTGAACTGGCATGCCTGGAATGACGAGACCTTGGAACTTGCCAAAAAGGAGAATAAACTCCTTTTGATCTCAGTTGGTTATTCCGCTTGCCATTGGTGCCATGTTATGGAACATGAAAGTTTTGAAGATTCTGCTGTTGCAGCGATCATGAATGAGAATTTTATCAACGTTAAAGTAGATCGTGAAGAAAGACCTGACGTTGATCAAGTATATATGAATGCCGTGCAATTGCTTACTGGCAGGGGTGGATGGCCTTTAAACTGTGTTGCCCTTCCGGATGGAAGACCCATTTGGGGAGGAACTTACTTCCCAAAGGACGACTGGATTAATGCTTTGACTCAACTTGCCGACCTCTACAAAAATGAACCAGAAAAAGCAGAGGAATATGCGACGAAACTCACAGAAGGGATTCAGCAAACAGGATTAATCACTTTAAATGAAGAAGCTGCTATTTTTGACAAAGAAGAATTACAATCTGCCATAGAGAAATGGCTTCCAACCATGGACCTTAAGAATGGTGGTCGAACAGGAGCCCCAAAATTTCCTATGCCTGGCAATATTGATTTTCTGTTGCGTTATGCTGTTCAATCTGAGAACCAAGAGATCATGGATTATGTAAACACGTCTCTTACTCAAATTGCTTACGGCGGTATTTTTGATCATGTTGGTGGAGGATTTGCCAGATATTCAGTTGATGATCATTGGCATGTGCCACATTTTGAAAAGATGCTGTATGATAACGCTCAGCTTGTTTCACTATACTCAAAAGCCTATTTGGTAACAAAAAATCCGCTTTACAAAGACGTTGTGTATAGAACTATTGATTTTGTTGAAACGGAGTTGTATAAAGATATAGGTGCGTTCTATTCGTCTTTAGATGCCGACAGCCACAATGAAGCAGGGGAGCTAGAGGAAGGCGCATTTTACGTCTGGAACAAAGAACAACTGGCATCCATTTTGGGAGAAGACTTCACTCTTTTTGCCAATTATTACAACGTCAATGGCTACGGCAAATGGGAAGATGACAAATACCACTTGATCCGATCTGTCTCTACAGATGACTTTTGCAAGGAAAATAACATCATGGAGTCTGAACTGAAGGAGAAACTTAATAAATGGCAACACACTTTATCGCAGGAAAGAAATAAGAGAGACAAGCCTCGATTGGATGACAAAACGCTTACTTCATGGAATGCACTGATGCTCAAAGGATATGTAGATGCTTACCGTGTTTTTAAGGAGGAAAAATTTCTTCAAATGGCTTTAAAGAATGCCCATTTCATTCAAAATAAAATGGTGAAAGAGGATGGAGGACTTTATAGAAATTTTAAAAATGGTCAAAGTAATATCGAAGCCTATCTTGAGGACTATGCCACAGTAATTGATGCTTTTATCAGCCTTTATGAAGTTACTCTGGAAGAAAGTTGGTTACTGAGTGCCAAACAATTTACAGACTATAGTTTTGATCATTTTTATGATGATAACAGCAAGATGTTTTTCTTCACTTCGAACAATGAACAAGGACTCATCGCCAGAAAGATAGAAACTGATGATAATGTCATCCCTTCATCTAATTCCATTATGGCCAACAACCTATTTAAATTAGGGCATTATTATGGAAATAAATACTATTCTGAGAATGCTGAGGCCATGCTCAATAATGTTAAGGAAACAGCTATAAGCTATGGATCAGGGGCGTCAAACTGGCTAAACTTATACAGCAATTATCTCGGTGATTTTTATGAAGTAGCCATCGTTGGATCAGATGCAATAGAAAAGCTAAAAGAGTTAAATGAAGTGTATATGCCGAATAGATTGATTGTTGGTAGTCTTCAGGAGAGTAATTTACCCCTACTTGAGTATAAATTCAACGAAAATGAAACGACAATCTATGTTTGTATAGATGGTGCTTGTAAATTGCCTGTGAAAGAACCAAAGAAAGCACTTGAGCAAATGAACAGTGCTTATTAATAACCTATTTGTATGAAAACAATCTTTTTAGTTCTCGCTTCCATTTCTGCCTTCGAACATATTTATTTTTTAATACTTGAAATGTTCTATTGGACCAAACCTCAAGGAATGAAAGCCTTCGGGCTCTCAAAAGAACAAGCTGAAAGTTCTAAGGTATTGGCAGCTAATCAAGGATTATATAATGGGTTTTTGGCTGCAGGATTGATTTGGGGTCTCATCTCCGCTAAGACAGATGTAATCGTTTTTTTCCTGATTTGTGTGAGCGTGGCTGGAATTTACGGCAGTTTTTCGACCAAAAAAATAAAGCTGTTTTATATTCAGGCAGTTCCTGCCTTACTTGCCATTGGAATTTGGCTGCTTAGTTAAAATATTTTTTTGGTTTACCGGCTACAAAGTCTTTCAGATAAAATGGCTCAAAGTAAGCGACATCTTCAAAATCGTCTGCTTTATATTTTTCACTCGCAATGATCGCCATTTCTCTGGCTGATGGATAAATATTATTTATAAACCTCGCATTCAGGTGCCTGATATGCTCTTTACATTTCTCGGCTCCATCTCCTGCAAAGTATACAATACCCTCTCCCAAAAACACCTTAAAAGATGCCTCGTCTATGATTTCAGCTTCTGTATGTCTGATTTGCTTATAGTCATGATCAAAAACTCCGCTATAGACCTCCATTCTTCGAGCATCCAATAATGGAATGACCAATTCATTCTTTTCAAGTGGAACCTGAAGGGCCAAAATTTGAAGGGTTGGAACTGAGATCAAAGGTTTATCAAGAGCATAACAAAGGCCCTTTGCTGCAGATACTCCTATTCTAAGCCCTGTATAGGAACCTGGTCCTTTACTAACGGAAATGGCATCAAGATCCTGCATGGTTAACCCAGCATCCTCGATCACTTCAAGAATAAATGAATGTAATTTTTCAGCATGGGAAAATTTACCTTCATTTAATTCTTTTAAACTCAGTATTTCTCCATTATTGGAAACACTGACCGAGCAGTTTTTTGTTGCCGTTTCTATGTTCAGTATAATTCCCAATACAAATTATCAATTCTAAGTACTATAAATTGTCAACCGGAACACCATAGTAAAATTCAAGCAACTTAACCCTAAAAATAAAATCGTACTTGGCCCTTAAAAAATCAGAATTAGCCGTTACCAATCTGTTTTTTATTTGGCCGTAATCAAAAGAATTTAACACACCTACGTCAAAACGTTCCTGAGCATAAGCAAAGGAAGTCTCTCGAGCTTCCAAAGATCTCTTGGTCGCTTCGTACAATTTTAAAGAGCCCAATGCGTCAGCATATACCTGATGGATGGTTCTTTCAAGATCCAACTCCTCTTGCTCCAATTGGAACTTTTGCTGTTCATAATTGATCTTTGCTCTTCTTACATTGTTAGAAGCGCTAAAACCGTTTAGTATAGGAATCTGTAATGACACACCAAAGGCGCTACCTTTATTCTGATCGATTTGATCAAAAAACCCATCGGCAGGGCCAGTTAGTGGATTAAAATTAGGTGAAATAACATTATCTAATGTGGTTTCCACCTGTCCGATGATCCGTGTTGGATTGTTTTGGTCAATTTCAGATCCAATAATTCTATCTCTGTCAGAATACCTGGAATTCCAGTTATAAAAACCTGATAAGGTTGGCTGAAGAGCGCCCTTTGCCAACTTTATGTCACTTTCTGCAATTTCTATATTTGCTTGAGCCACCTTGATCTCATTTCTGTTCTCCATGGCTTTTTCTAATATTTTATCAACGGTGAAATCCGCAAGGTTGACCAAAGGTAAAGTTTCAATCTCTTCATTGGCAATGTCGAAATTTTCATAATCATCCAATTGTAATAGCTGGGCCAAGGAGATGATCGCTAGTCGCACTCTGTTTTGGGTTATGATCAAATTTTGTTCATCGTTGGCCAATGTAGCCTCAACATCGAGTAAATCTCCACGCGGAACGGTTCCTGCCTCAACAAGCTGGGTTGTTCTTGCCAATTGCTCTTCCGTGATTTCCACTTGAGGAATCGCAACTTTCACAGCTTCCTTACTAAAAAGAGCTTCTAAATAAGCATTGATCACGAATAAGGATATGTCATCTTTGATCTTATCAAGTTGATATTGGGATGCTAAAATACTTAGCTCAGCTCTTCGTAATTCGTTTTGATTTCGCAAACCCCTCCAGATAGGAACTCCTGCTGAGATACCTCCATTTGTAGTTTGAGTGGTTTGATTGATCAATACGCCCGTAACTACATCAGTAGTAAGTCCAGAGTTCCAAGCCGCATTACTATTAAAATTAAGGTTCGGAATAAAATTTCCTATGGCGCCTCTTTTATCTACTTCGGCAAGAGCAATACTATTTTCTGATTGCTTTACGGTGATATTGTTTTCTATGGCATAATCAACGCATTCTCTGAGGGTCCATTTCTTTACATTAGGGTTTGATTCTTGTGAAGAGACAGACAAAATAATACTGAATAACAAGATCAGGGTTAGTGGTGCTTTCATATATATGTGAAATTTCAATAATTGAATTTTGAATATAAGACGAGGTCTTAAAATATTTGTTACACTATTTTCCAAATTTATCTAATAGAAGATTTCTTCCAGTTCCTATAGAATAAAAACATTGCCGTAGCAATAAGTAAATATGGAAAGGCCATTAAGTAAACAATACCCGAGTTAATGCCTTCTGCCATCTCTTCTCCACCCTGTTCGACTACTGCTCGGCACATGGCACATTGAGCAAACGAATCAGCCGAAAATAAAAAGCTTGAGACAAAAATGATTTTTCTGTACATAAGATATATATTTTGGTTTTATTAACCGTGTTACTTATAAATGGTAATAAGGCAAAATCATTAAATAAACAATAACCCCACTGATCGTGACATATAGCCATAATGGCCAGGTAATTCTAGCAATCTTTTTATGCCTTTCGATATCATTAGTAATCGCTCTGACAAACGTAATCAATACAAATGGTATGACAATTATTGAAAGTAGAATATGCGATATCAAAACCAGGTAATAAATATATTTGAAAACTCCTTCACCTCCGTAAGAAGTTGAGTCTGATGTCATGTGATATAAAACATACATAATCAAGAAAACGGCAGATAAGGCAATAGCCAGCTTCATAAGACGCTCATGCAATGCCTTATTCTTCATTTTTATGGCCCATAGAGCAATAATTAAAACAATAGCGGTAACTGCATTTGTCCCCGCATATATGGGTGGCAGAAATACGGGTAATTCAATATCCAGCTTTACACCAAATAAGACTGCCACTACTAATGGAATGGCTATGGAAAGTACAACTATGATTCGATTGTATTTTTTTGACGCTTCCATCCGTTTTTTATTCTTTTAAAAGTAGCTTAATATCCTCCTTCAACCATTGAATTTCCTTATCGTCAAGCCCGTCATAAAATTTGATAGGATTTTCATTCTCTCCATTGATTACTGTCCTCGACCTGATATAGCCCTCTTTATCAATTAGGGCAAACAAACCTGAATGCTCAAATCCGCCCTCAACATCTTTATTCTCACCTGCATACAATCGAAAGCCATCATTAGAAAATCCGTATACCACATCTTTATCTCCAGTTAAAAAATACCAGTTCTTTAAGGTGGCTCCCTTTTCCTTGGCATAGGCCTTTAAAACTTCTGGTGAATCCCTTTCAGGATCAATCGAAACAGAGGCAATAGCAAAAGACGGATTACCATAGAACTCATTTTGGATCTTTACCATATTTTCATTCATTCTTGGGCAGATCGTTGGGCAGGAAGTAAAGAAAAATTCTACGACGTATACTTTATTTTCAAAATTCGAATTGTTGACCAGCTTGTTGTTCTGGTCTGTAAATTCAAAGACAGGCACTTTTTCGAATTTCAGCAATTCATTCCCTACAAAGTTTTTTACAATCTTTGGCACGGCCCAAATACCGAAGATCAAAACTACAAAAGTAACCGCGATATAAGAATTCTTCTTCATAATGATCTTTGTGATTTAGATTGCTTAGATTTCTCTTTTATTTTTCTTTAAGGCCAATCTGTATTCGGCCATCACCACCTTAACGTCATCAACCATTTCCTGATGAACGGTAGCAACAGATTCTGCATTATAGCCATATAGTAAGCCTTCCTCTTCTGCCTCTTCATCATTTCTACCTCTAAGAGTCAACTCCTTATCTACAATAAAAGCATAAGGGGAATAATACTTATCATCCAAGGTATATACGGTTTCAAGGCTTGCAAACATTTTCTTTACTTCTGGGCCATCACCAAATACAAAATGCCATTTATCCACATTATACGTGGCTCCAAGCTCCTTTTTCAATTGCTTGGCATCAGCTTCAGATCCTGTCGGTAATACAACTACAAATTGAAAACCCTTAAATCCGTAAAAGTGTTTATAGATCTTTTCATTTAAATTAAGTGCATTTGTTTTGTGACTTAAAAGATCCGATCCCAGGAAACATAAAACACTGATTTTGTTTTTTAGTTTGACTGTATCAGCACTTGAAAACTGCTCTACATCATCAATTTTTTCAGTAAGTCGAGGTAATTTTGCAAAATTATTGGTACCTGTTAAAAGAAACAGGTAAAACAACAAGGGTCCAAAAAAAAGAATGGATAAAACAATTGTATTTTTATTGGGTTTTTTCATGAAGTAAAGGTATAAAAAAAGTGTTTTGAAAATTCAAAACACTTTTATATTGATTTTTAATCCAATTTAATTATATGACCACCTTGTCCATTCCTGAACAATGTCTCCTATTGCGCCTCCTTCATAAAGTAAAAAGAATGCTAGCACTGAAATCAGAAATACTACGGGCCAAACAATCGCTCTTCTGAACCAGGTTTTTTCGTCCTTTAAATGCATAAAGTACCAGGCAATTCCATAGGCCTTAACAAGGGTAAGGATCAGAAAGATCCAATTCAGAACACTTGTTCCAAGAACCTTAGTAAAATTTAAAGATGCTGGCTTTACAATACCAAAGAATACCTCAACGATAGTGATCAATGAAAGGAATGCGAATACCTTCCAAATTAATGCTGTATGTGATTTAGCGTGTGACATTTTATATATAAATTTTTTATATCAGATAGAAGAATGTGAAAACGAATACCCAAACGAGATCAACAAAGTGCCAATAAAGACCTACTTTTTCAACCATTTCATAATGACCTCTGCGCTCATATGTACCGATGATCACATTAAAAAAGATAATGATATTGATTAGTATCCCTGAAAAAACGTGGAATCCGTGAAATCCTGTAATAAAGAAGAAAAAATCAGCGAATAAAGTTTTGCCATATTCATTTTCTGTTAGGTTAGCTCCCTGCACTACTCTGGTTGCCTTATCAAGAAATTTATTAGCTTCTTCTCTGGAAACAATCGTTTTCTCCTTTGTTTCCAAATTGATCAACTCAGTTCGCATGGAAATGTCAGGACTATTTGCAAATCCTTCCTTGACTTGTTGCAATGTTACCGGCGGTAATGAACCTTCTTCCACATACCACAAACCATTCTCTTTTTTATGTTGTACTCTTTCACTAGGCGCGTCAGATGCAAAACTTTCTAAAGTTATCTGATGTCCGGAACCATCCACGAACTGAACGATCTTCCCATCTTCTAACTGAAGAGCTCCATAATTCCCGGTAATAAAAGTTTTCCACTCCCAGGCTTGTGAACCAAGGAAGATCAAACCACCAATAATGGTAAGCCCCATATACACGATGACTTTCCCTTTTTGCATATTTTTACCTGCATCAACAGCCAGTACCATCGTTACCGATGAAAAAATCAGTACAAAAGTCATAAAAGCCACATAATACATTGGATAATCTCCATGTATAAACGGAATATGGGTAAATACTTCGTCTGCAATTGGCCAGGAATCAAGAAATTTGAAACGCATCAAACCATATGCTCCTAAAAATCCGGAAAATGTAAGGGCATCAGACATGATAAAGAACCACATCATCATTTTACCATAACTCGAACCGAAAGGTTGACTCCCTCCTCCGATCCAAGCTCCACCCTTTGGGGAATCAGCAACATTTGCCTCCATATAAAAAGTTTATTTTAGTTGATCTTTTTTATGCCGTAAAACTGACTTTTATCATGTTTTAACTGGAGCAGCAAAAATATAAAAATTATTGGTAAATCGAATTAATAAGCTAAAAATATTGGGTTTAACGGATAAAATAGAAAAATACAAAAAGATAAATCCATAAAGCATCCACAAAATGCCAGAAAATAGCCCCTAATGAAAAACCAAGATGACTGGATGATGTATATTTTCCTGTCACGTTATGATACAACACAGTCACAAGGGATATAATTCCTGCAAAGATGTGCAGCAAGTGCGCTCCGGTAATCACATATAAAAAAGATGAAGCGACGTTACTTTGTTTACCTGTGGTGTATAAACCAGCCTCGATAAGTTGACTGAAACCATTGAATTGATAAAAAACAAAACCTAAGCCCAGAAGCAGTGTTAATGCCAATAATGAAGTTGTTTTACCCTGGTCACCATTCATCAGCATTCTTTTTGCTAAATAAAAACTCAAGCTACTTGCCAGAATAAAAAGTGTACTGATATAAAAGGCACTTGGCAAGTCAAAACTAACCCAATCTTCTCGAGCCCTGCTCACTACATATGCACTTGTTAGACCCGCAAACATCATAGTCATACTGATCATTGATATCCACAACATCTGTTTGAATGTCTTCTCTTTCTTTTTTTGTTCCATGCAGATTAATGTAAAAATTTGTCGATCACAAAGATGATCTGAATTAAAGTTATATATAACACACTTGAAAGCATCAGCTTCCTTGCCATAATATTCGATTGTTCCTTATGAAGCTTAACTCCGTAATACAGCATTACCAATCCTAAAGCAAATATAATCACTGCTGATACAGGTAATAAATACAAACTTCCGGTTAATCTAAAAACAGGAAAGATCGAAACAATCAGCATAAAAATTGTGTATATGATGATCAATTTTGATGCTTTCTTATTCTTTTCTCCTGTTGGCATCAAATTAAAGCCCGCTTTTTTATATTCATCAAATTGAAGCCAGCCTATGGCCCAAAAATGCGGGAATTGCCAAAAGAACTGTATCATAAAAAGCATGCCTGGTTCTATCCCAAATTGCCCCGTGGCAGCTACCCAACCCAACATAAATGGTATGGCACCTGGAATTGCTCCTACAAATACTGATAAAGGGCTTACTGGTTTTAGAGGTGTGTAAGCACTGGTATATAAAAAAATGGAGATTGCCCCAAATAATGCCGTCTTTTCATTGATACTATACAAGATCACTAAACCAACTATCGTAAGCGTAACAGCAATTAACATTGCCAGATTTACCGAGATTCTTCCAGTTGGAATAGGCCTGTCCATGGTTCTTTTCATTACCGCATCCGGGACCCTTTCAATAATTTGATTAAAAGCATTTGATGCCCCAACCATACAGTACCCCCCAATCGACAAAAGCAGCAAAATTTTAAAATCTACGATGTCAACTGCGAGCAAATATCCTGCAATCGACGAAAACACTACACTAAGCGATAAACCAAACTTTGTAAGTTGTTTGAGATCATCTAAGATATTATGCCTGACTATTGCTGTTTCCAAGTTGGTAAATGCCTGTTTTTAAAATCGGTGCAAATATATCCATTAATTAAGATTAACTGCATAAAAAAATATTAAAAATATGAGCAAAAAAGCTTTGGGATTTATGAAAATATATTAAATTTGCGCCTGCCTAACGGGAAACAGTCTATCTGTTTTAATTAAGGCGAGCAATTAAAAATTGCACCGTTCATTGACTAAAACTTATGCGAAAGTAGCTCAGGGGTAGAGCATCACCTTGCCAAGGTGAGGGTCGCGGGTT
>CAZPHF010000072.1:0-13303 GCA_964586115.1 uncultured Flavobacteriaceae bacterium
GAGTAAATTTCATAAAGTTGATGCGGCACTTTGGGGAGAAATTTCTGAAACACTGGCTATTATTGAAGAACAAACAGAAGGAAAACTTACTACGGTAGACAAACGACCAGATATTGCAAAGCGATGGGCAATATGGAAAGAAGAAAAAGCCAGTCGTTTAAAAGATGTGAGTGATAAAGGTCTAAGTTCAATTGCTGTTTTTGAAGCGATGAATAAAGTTGTTCCAGACGATGCTGTAATTGCGGTAGATGTTGGAAATAATACCTACTCTTTTGGACGTTACTTTGAGCCTAAAAATCAATCTATTTTAATGTCAGGCTATTTAGGGTCCATAGGTTTTTCATTGCCAGCTGCCATGGGAGCTTGGGCAGCACAAGGTAAAGACAGACCTATTTGGTCGGTTTCTGGCGATGGTGGTTTTGGGCAATATTTAGGTGAAATGATGACCTTGGTAAAATACAACATGAACATTAAACATGTGTTACTCAATAATTCAGAAATTGGAAAAATTTCTAAAGAGCAAAAAGCCGCCGAATTAGACGTTTGGAAAACCTCTTTGCATAATGCAAATTTTGCGAAATATGCAGAAAATTGTGGTGCTTTGGGAATTAGAGTCACTAAAAAAGAAGAATTGCTGCCAGCTTTAGAACAAATAAGTGCACACAATGGTCCAGCATTATTAGAAATAATTACAGACGCCACATTAATTTAATTTAAATAACAATATAGAAACAGATCCAACAAAATTTAAAAAATGGACTCATCTCCAAACCAGATACATTATCCATTTTTTTAATTCATACTTGTATCAGGTGCCATACCCATTACATTATACAATCTTGCCATAGCGCTTAATCTTTTTACAGTAATTTCATTTTCTTTCAATTGGGAGGTGATCAAGCTTTGTTCGCGTGAATTGATCAGGAACAAGGAACTTTCGCCCAAGAAAAACTTCCGTTCTTCCCCATTTAAAAGTGCTGTATAGTCTCGTACGATGTTTTGAATAATATTTTGCTGGTCATTTAAAGAGGCAATTTCAGTTTTTACGGCTGTAATTTTATTCCTGATCGTCAATGAAGAGGCACTTATTTCATAGTTTATATCCTGTAATTTTAATTTTGCCAGCTTTAGGTCACCACGTTCTTTTCTTAAGAAAATTGGCATACTAAAATTTACCAAAGCTTTGTAATTGGACGTGTTAAACAAATATTGCTGTTCAAAGTCTGAAGCCAGGAAATTGTATTGCACATCGAGTTTTGGCCATAGTTTATTTGACTTCAAACGACGGTCCACTTCTAAAGACTCCATTTTAAAATCAAGGGACCTTAACTTCGGATGATCACTGAGTAATAAAGAATCTGCCGAGATTATTTCCAGCGACAAGGAGCTGTTGAGAATGGCCTCTGTTGGTAACTCCGGAACCACCGTATCTTCAAATTCTAAAGGCACATCCTCTAGCCATAAATAACTGCTGGCATCCAATCCGGCTTTTTGGCGCTTTAATTTGGCCACTTCATATCCTAAAAGCCAGTTTTGAACAGTAATTTTAGCTTCCAGGGTATCAATGGCAGCTTTATCGCCCTCATTATAACTTCTTTTAACAGCGTCTAACCGCCTGCTTGCATTGTCTAAAAAATTAGTATAAATCTGTTCTTCGTTATAGGCTTGTAACCATTTAAAATAGGAAATGCTGGCCTCAAATAATAGTTGATTCACCAGTAAATCTCTGTCAGCTTTTGTTTGTTCCTTAAAAAACTTAGCCTTTTTTAAGGTAGCCATACGGTCATTCATGATGAGACCTTGAGCTAAAGATACTGACACTCCGGCACTGTATAAACCTTCTTCTGGTACGGTCATACTCGGATCTAAAAATACACCAGTATTGTTTTCAAAATTTCCCTTAAACTCGACACCATACCACACAGGAATTTTAAAGGTTGCGTTTAATTCATTGTAATATTCCGTGTTTTTAAACTCTTTTGCATTGTAATCTACCTCTATTTTTGGATCAAAACTACCACGAGCCTTCAGGAGGTTGGCTTCACCTATATTCAGGGTTAAATTAGCCTGTTTGACCAATGGATGATATTTTTTTACATAACCCAAATAAGCTTCAAAATTAAAAGCCTCTTTTAAAGAGTTCTGCCCCTGAATACTGTACATAACTGTCAAAAGAAGTATCGAACTGATCAACCTTTTCATGGGATTATTTTTTTGATTTATTTTCAACGGGTTTTGACTCCGGAGTATAGTAATTTGGAGGAAAACCATTTAATTTTCTCCATAATTCATACCAGATAGGAACGTCCTCAAGCAAGGCTATGGTGTAGGCTCCAGATCCGACACGCACATTTTGTGGCCATTCATTCTCTTCATCATCAGGGGCAATCAACACTCTGAATTTTCCATTGCTGCTAATAAAGGTTTCGACTGCTACAACTCTTCCGGCGAAAGTTCCAAAAGCGACATTCGGCCACCCACTGAAGAAAATTGCGGGCCATCCGTCGAACTGAATACGCACTTTTTCTCCCTTATGAATTAATGGAAGGTCAAAGGGTTCAACAAATGTTTCCACTGCCAAGTCATAGTTATCGGGCATTATTCCAACCAAAGATTCACCTTCCTTAAAAGTTTCTCCTATACCGGCTCTAAGGGCCTTATTTACATAACCATCCAGGGGTGCGGTAATAAAATATAAACGGTTTCGAATTTCGTAATTCGAAGTTGTGTTATCCAGTTTTGACGTTTCTACTTCTGCTTCAAACTGACTGGAAAGGGCCGTGAATTTATCACTTCGCGCTTTAGATAGTTTATCAGCATATTCAGCAGAAATACGACTAATTTCTATTTGGGCATTGATCACATTATTTCTGCTTGCCATCAATTTGTTCTGCTGAGATATTAGTTTGGCTTGAGTGCCTTGTAACTTTACATTCTTTTGTTCTACATCAGTCATTGGTTTAAGACCTTCCTTTTGAAGGGTTATAGATCTGTTGTATTGTATTTCTGCAATTTTATAATTGATCTCTTCGGCCCCAAGATCCATACTGTCACTTTTGACTTTTAAGCGCGATTGTATCAACTTATTTCTTGCCTGAGATAATTTTAATTGCCGCTCATTTTCAATGGCGGAAAATTGATTCTCCAAGGCTATAACCTTCTGTTTATAGGACAAAACACTATTATTCTTGGCATCTCGTTGTAACCTGGTTCTCTCGATGAGCTTAGGGTCCTGGTATTCGGTCTTGATTTCAGAAATATGCAGAATGGTATCTCCTTTTTTTACAAAATCACCTTCCTTGACATGCCATTTTTCAATACGTCCCGGAATTTGTGACTGTATGCTTTGAGGCCTTTGATCTGGTGTTAATGTGGTCACATAACCATCGGCTGTTACATTTTGAGTCCAAGGTAAAAAAAGAATAATAAAACATATGATAAAGAAGGCACCTACAAACTTGTTAAATAACTTAAAGTGAATCCTTTCAAAAGCTTTTTTATATGAAGAGTAACCGGAAATGGTTACTTTTTTATTCAATTGATTATTAGATATATTAAGCATCTTGACCGTTATTTTTCATTATAATTCCATCATTCAAAAGGATGGTTCTAGAACATTTTTGTTTCCAGATAGGATTGTTGCTGGATACAAGAAGGGCCCAATTCCTTTCTGGTGAAGCCAAATAGTTCATGATTCGTTTTGCTTCTTCTTCGTCAAAATATTCCAGGGGATCTTTGAGAATGAGCAATTTGGGTTCATGTAAAATGGCACGTGCCATTAAAATTCGCTTGGATATGGTTATTGGTATTTTTTGCCCCTCAGGATGAATAACTGTCTGTATTCCGTTAGCTTGTCTCTTGATAAAATTGAGTAGGCCCAATTGTTTTAGCACTTCATCTAAATATTTATTGTCAAAGTCTTTTTTGTCAAATACAATGTTTTCTAAAATCGTTCCTTCGAACGGAGTCTGGCCGGGCAATACCTGACCAATATTAGACCTGTATAAATTTGGCCAGATGGCTTTAATTGAAATATCATTAATATATAAAGCTCCTGAAGATGATGGCATCAAACCTGAGATAATCTTTAATAAGGTGGTTTTACCCGAACCTGAGGCTCCTGTTAAATGAATTCTGTCCTTTGATGATAAAGAAAAAGAGACTCCTTTAAGGATTTCTACCCCATTTGTAGCATTGTATTTCACATCATTCAATTCCACAGTAATACCGGTATTATGGGCAAAGGGATCTTCCCCTTCTTGTTTTTCCAAATCCCTGTCTACCACCTGTCCAATTTTTTCAAGAGAGGTCAGTACATCATAAAAGGATTCTAAACCAGTGATCACCTTTTCAACTGAACTTATTAGAAGAAGTATGATAATTTCGGCTGCAACAAACTGTCCTATATTCATTTGCTGATTGATGACCAATAGACCTCCAATCGATAGCAAGCCCAAAGTAACAAGCACCTTGAAACCTATCATTTGGATGAATTGATGCATCAAAACCTTAAAATGACTTTCCCGGGCATCCAGATAGGCAGTAGTTAATTCATCATTTTTTTTCATAGCCAAATTCGTTCTGCCAGAAAGTTTAAAACTGATCAGTGATCTGGCAACCTCTTGAATCCAATGAGCTACATTATACTTTTTTTTAGACTCTAACAAACTGGTATCCAACCCTTTTTTAGCCGTCGATTTGAATAGTAAAAAGACCATTAGAATGAGTAAAATTCCATATACGATAAAGAATGGATGATAAAATGACAATAATAACAAGCCTAAAATTATTTGCAATAAGGCGGCTGGGAAGTCAATTAGAATTTTCGATAAACCTTTCTGAACGGTTAGCGTATCGAAAAAACGGTTAGCCAGTTCAGGGGGATAGTCATTGCCCAACTCATGCAATGTAATCTTTGGAAAACGATAGACAAACTCAAATGATGAGCGGGTGAATATTTTTTGCTGAATATTTTCTAAAATTCGTATTTGCATCAATTGCAAGATGCCTTGAAAAGCTACACCAAGCGTTACGACTATGACCAATACAATCCAAGAGGTTGAAATCTGTGCTCCCTGTATTAAATTAATAATGGCCTGAATCCCTAAAGGAAGAGATAAAGCCACCAGGCCGGCGAATATGGCATAGTAAAAAACTTGTCTAATATCTCTTCTGTCTAATTCAAGAAGTCCGACAAAACGTTGCCAGGGTGTTAATTTCTTTTTTTCCATTTTAGATTAAATATTTTATGGTAGCGAATACCACAAGTTATTCATTTATTTCTCAATAGAAACGATACATAGTATCATTTCGTATCAAGAGGCCACAAATATAATAGTATTACTATTAAAAACCAATAGTAATACTATCGTATTTTTATATTATGCTATAGATGTTATCAATTTGGATATGTAACGAGGCTATTTCAACCCCTTAGCTATGAGGTTTGGTAGTAGGATTAAATCCTCGTCAAAGAATATGTATTAAACTGCAAAAGATACATAAAGGGCACAATTCATTTTATTTCCGTTTATGTGGTCTCAGGATCAAGCCTAATGGCCTGTCATAGGTTAAATAATTAGAAATCCAGTCAAATAAGGCCACAAATTTATTTCTAAATCCAACAAGCGACATAATATGAACAAACATCCATAGAAACCATGCAAAAGTACCTTGAAACCTCCAATGTGGAAGATCAACGACTGCTTTTTTTCGACCTACTGTTGCCATAACCCCTCTGTTTATGTATTCAAAATGATGCATTGGTTTATTATTTATCAATTGAATTATATTTTTTGCCAATAACTTTCCTTGTTGTTTGGCAACTGGGGCCAACATGGGCAAGCCTTTTGGGTTTTCTTCTGTAACATGGGAAGCCACATCTCCAATGGCAAAAATTGAATCTGTATGCAAAACCTTGTTAAAGGAATCAACTAAAATTCTACTGCCACCAACAATTGCATTTTTAGGCAAGCCTTTTATAGGAACTCCTTTTACACCTGCGGTCCAAATAAGCGTATCTGTTTTAAAAGAGGTACCATCAGAAAGGGTGAGCTCATCTCCTGCATAATTAGTCACTCTGGAGTTTAAAAAGACATTGATGCCAAGTTTGTGAAGATATTCTAAACTCTTATTGGAAGCATCTTCAGACATTGCTTTTAATAACCTTGGTGCAGATTGATATAAATTGATACTTAATTTTGATATATCGAGATCAGGGAAATCCTTAGGGATCACAAAATGTTTCATTTCGGCTAATGCGCCAGCCAATTCAATACCTGCCGGCCCACCTCCAACGACAGCAATATTTAAAATTTCTTCTATAGATTCATCGGCCTGTTTTGTAAGCGATTTTTCTAAATTCTGATAAATAAAACTTCGCATGTTTAACGCATCGGGAATTGATTTTAACGGGAATAATGTTTTTTTAATCGATTCAAAATCATAGAAATTATTTGTACTACCTGTGGCGATAATCAAATAATCATAACTAAATTTTCCTACTGATGTTATGATGTGTTTCGCATCAACATCTACAGAATTTACCTTTGTCATTCTAAATCTGACATTTTTTCGATTTCTGAAGATTCTTCTAACAGGGTAAGCAATGCTATATGGTTCTAATCCTCCAGTAGCAATTTGGTACATTAAAGGTTGAAAATTATGATAGTTATTTTGGTCGATTAAGAGTATTTCGACGTTTTTGTTTTTAAGTGATTTGGCAAGAGTTACACCACCGAAGCCAGCTCCTATTATTACTATTTTATGTTTTTTAGCCATTCTTCAAGAGTTTATAAAATAGAATTCATTTAAGTGTTCAGCAAGGTACTCAACAAGGTTTTAAAAATCAGGCCTGAATCGTTACTAAAACAATAGCAGTCCCGTTAGCAATTGGCATAACAATGTTGTGCCGAAAATATTAAATATTAAACAATTTATATTGTTTTACAATTTTAAATTAAAGTGATAACTTTTATTAAAATGGATAATAGCTGAATACCTCAATGTTTTTTACTTTTTAAGCAAGCGACAAATATTGTCAAAATAGCCGTATCTTTTACCTTTAAAAATTGAGTGAAAAGAATGTCTTTAAAACATGTAATTGTTGTCGGTGGTGGTTTGGCCGGCCTTACCAGTGCGCTTCATTTGTCGCGTTTTGGAATTGCGGTTACCCTAATAGAGAAAAATAGTTATCCCAGACATAAGGTATGCGGCGAATACCTCTCAAACGAGGTGTTGCCCTATCTGAAATCACTGGGTTTTGATCCTTTCGACTATGGTGCTAAAAAGATTGAACATTTTGAACTAAGTTCGGTCAAAGGAAAATCTATCAGAGCTAAATTACCTTTGGGAGGGTTTAGCCTTAGCCGTTATACCCTTGACCAAGGATTGTTACAGCATGCCATTGAAAGTGGCGTCACACTTGTTCAGGATACTGTTCTGGATATACAATTTAAACAAGATCGATTTCATCTGAACTTAAAAGAGACCAGTCGTTTGGAAGGCACTTTTGTTATCGGAGCTTTTGGTAAACGATCTAATTTGGATCAGAAACTCAAGCGAGATTTTATAAATACAAAGGCCCCATATTTGGCTGTAAAGGCTCATTATACCAGCGATTACCCTGAAGATTTGGTAGGTCTTTACCATTTTTATGGTGGGTACTGTGGGGTTTCCAAAATTGAGAATAATCTGGTCAATATTTGCTATATAGCGCAATATGACGAGTTTAAAAAATTTAAAAACCTAAGTGATTTTCAGGATAAAGTTATTTTCAAGAATATAGCCTTGGCCTCCATCTTTAAAAAATCAAGTATTGTCTTTGATAAACCGTTAAGTATTAGTCAAATATCATTTGCTTCTAAGCCTGTTGTTGAGGATCATATTTTGATGTGTGGGGATAGCGCCGGTATGATTCATCCTTTATGCGGTAATGGTATGAGTATGGCCATTCAAGGGGCAAAAATGGCTTCAGAACTGATCAAACAATATTTTGAACAACAAGTATCGAGAAGTGAAGTAGAAGAAGGTTACAGGAAGCAATGGAATAAGGCCTTCAGGTTAAGAATTGAAACAGGGAGGTTGTTGGCCCGTCTGTTTACTATGAAATCATTGGCTTTATATATGGTGAATAGTTTAAAAAATTTTCCAGGATTAGTAAGGCGAATTATCAGTTTGACCCATGGTAAATTAATAGAAAGTATATGATAGATACAACATTCAGAACTGATGAAAGAGAGATCATGGATGATTTTACTTTGGCGGGTGAAGCGCTAAGAGTCAATCTGGACATCCTGGCGAGCATAAATAAATGGCTGGGCGGAAATCAAGTTAGCCTGAGCGGAATTCAAAAATTAATCAAAGACTTGCCTAAAAATAAGGAGCTGGTTATTGTGGACCTTGGATGTGGTAATGGAGACATGCTAAGAAAAGTTTCCAAACTTGGTAAAAAACTTGGTTATGAATTCAAATTGATTGGTATTGACGCGAATAAAGACAGTATTCAATATGCCACACTTTTATCTTTAGGTTATGAAAATATCACATATCTTGAAATGAATATTTTTTCTGATGCATTTAAAGACCTAAAATATGATATTGCTCTTTCCACACTTTTCCTTCACCATCTGAATGATGGTGAAATAATGGATAAACTAGGTCTTCTTAAAGAAAAGGCAAGAATCGGGATCGTTGTAAACGATCTTCACCGGAACAAATTGGCTTATTTCTTATTCAATATTGTCAGCTTCTTTATTAACAATAAAATTATAAGAAATGACGGTCTGGTGTCAATTCGTAGAGGGTTTAAAAAAAGTGAATTGGAACATTTCGCAAATCAATTACAAATTAGAAGTGATATCAGCTGGAAGTGGGCTTTTAGGTATCAATGGATAATGAAAACAAACATATGAGCGTTAAAATTATATCGGTAGCTAAGGCTTTACCAAAATATACAAGAAATACTTCAGAAATTATTCCATTCTTACATCTTTGGCTTGAAGGGCAAGAGGATCGTTTTATAAGAAAGGTCATTAAGATTTTTGAGAATGCAGGTGTTGACAGAAGGTATTCAATCATGGATGCAGAAGAAGTATTTAACAAAACCTCCTTTGAGGAAAAAAACGAAATCTATGAGAGGGAGTCTATCATATTGGCCGAGTCATGCCTTAAAAAATCATTGACCAAGTCTTCACTGAAGCCTACCGATATAGATTTTTTGATTACAGTAAGTTGTACCGGTATTATGATTCCTTCTTTGGATGCTTATTTGATCAACAGATTGGGTATGAAACAAGATGTGGTAAGATTACCGGTTACGGAAATGGGATGTGCTGCGGGTGTATCTGGTATTATTTATGCGAAGAACTTTCTAAAGGCCAATCCGGGCAAAAGGGCAGCAGTAGTGGCAGTGGAATCTCCGACAGCAACCTTCCAAATAGATGATTTTTCTATGGTGAATATCGTAAGTGCTGCTATTTTTGGTGATGGTGCAGCCAGCGTGATCTTATCATCTTGCCCTGAGGATCAAGGACCAACTATTGTTGATGAAGCGATGTATCATTTCTATGATGCTGAACAAATGATGGGGTTCAAATTGAGAAATTCAGGCTTGCAAATGGTACTTGATAAGTCAGTACCTGAAACCATATCGAATCATTTTCCTGCTATCGTGTATCCTTTTCTGGAAAGAAATGGAATTCAGATTGAAGACATACAACATTTGATCTTCCATCCGGGAGGAAAGAAAATTGTGCAAACTGTTGAGGCATTATTTGGTTCGTTGGGTAAAAATATAGATGATACTAAAGATGTCCTGAAAATATATGGAAATATGTCAAGTGCCACAGTGCTATATGTGCTTGAGCGATTTATGGAAAGAGATATTAAAGCAGGAGAAAAAGGGCTAATGCTGAGTTTTGGACCAGGATTTTCTGCACAAAGAGTATTGTTGGAATGGTAAAGGAATTTGATAATAATGATTGGGCCCTGATATTGGGCGGTTCCAGAGGATTAGGACTTGCTTCGGCCAAGAAGCTGGCCAAACACGGCATGAATATATGCATTGTTCATCGCGACCGAAAGTCAGATGTAACTGAGATAGAAAAACATTTTTCTGAGATTCGAAATTGTGAGGTAGCCTTAATATCCTTTAATAAAGACATATTGCGGGCTGACCATCAAAGTGAGATTTTGAACGAATTGAAAAAAGTACTAGGAGACAAAGGAAAAATAAAATGTTTACTTCATAGCGTGGCAAAGGGTAATTTAAAGCCAATGGCAGATGAAGGCTCAAATAGTTTGACCGTTTTGGATTTCGACATCACCATTCAGGCTATGGCCCTAAGTTTATATGATTGGTTTAAGTCGCTTTTTGATGAACAACTCCTGGCTAAGGATAGCAGGGTAATAAGTTTTACCAGTGAAGGAGGGAGGCGGCCACTAAAAAATTATGGAGCAGTTTCGGCTGCAAAGGCGAGTTTGGAAGCGATCACCAGAAATATTGCACTGGAGTTTGCTCCCTTTGGGGTGAGAGCGAATTGTATTCAGGCCGGTGTAACCGATACCTTGTCGCTAAGGATGATACCAGGTAGTGATCAAATCAAGAAACATGCTAAAAGCAGAAATCCCTTTGGAAGGCTAACCTTGAAGGAAGATGTTGCCAATGCTGTTTATTTGTTGTGTAAAAAGGAAGCCTCATGGATCAATGGATGTATTCTTCCGGTAGATGGAGGTGAGCATTTAAGTTAGTATGAAATCAGAGGACATTATAAAATATTTGCCTTATGAAAGGCCTTTTTTATTCGTTGATGAATTGACGGATATATCCGAACATGGTATTACAGGTAGCTACACATTTCCTAAAGACAGTTTTTTCTTTAAAGGCCATTTTAAAGACTATCCTGTTACTCCCGGGGTAATTCTAACTGAGGTCATGGCACAAATAGGGGTTGTTTGTCTGGGGATTTTTTTATTACAAAATAACTTTGAATCAGAGGCACCAAAAATTGCTTTAACATCACATAAAATCGACTTTTACCATGCGGTATATCCTGAAGAAAAAATAACCGTCATCTCAGAAAAACAGTACTTTAGATTTAATAAGTTAAAGTGTTTTGTAAGAGTGCTGAATGAGAAAGGTCAATTGGTTTGCAGGGGAGAAATTGCAGGTATGTTAACATAGAAGTATGAAAAAAAGAGTTGTCATTACAGGACTTGGGGTGGTATCCCCTAATGGGGTAGGTATTCCTGATTTTCTAGAATCCCTTCAAGAGGGAAATTCCGGGATTCAGTATTATCAGCAACTCAAAGAGAAAGGTTTTTCTTGTTGCATTGGAGGAATTCCTGAAGTTTCTGACGAATTAAAAGCCACTTATTTGACTCCTTTACAACTCAAGAATTTTAACAGTTCAGGAATACTGTATGGATGCATGGCTGGAATGGATGCATGGAAAGATGCCGGCTTCAGAATTGACAGTGAGGGAGAAGTAGATTTTGATTCAGGGATTATTTTCGGAGCGGGTCAATCAGGAGTAGATAAATTTCGAGAAGCCGTTTATAAATTAGATGAGGGGCAGGTAAGACGATTGGGTAGCAATACAGTGGCACAGACTATGTCAAGTGGTATCAGTGCGTATTTAGGAGGTATTTTGGGATGTGGCAACCAGGTGAGTACGAATTCTTCGGCCTGTACAACAGGAACAGAGGCGATCTTGTTAGGAGCTGAACGTATTCAAAATGGCAAAGCCGAAAGGATGCTCGTGGGAAGCTGCAGCGATCACGGCACTTATATTTGGGGAGGGTTCGATGCTATGAGGGTGATGACATATAAACACAACGATAGCCCACGAAACGGATCAAGACCTATGAGTGCATCTGCTTCAGGATTTGTTCCTGGTTCAGGGGCCGGAGCATTGTTACTAGAGAGTCTGGAAAGCGCCAAAGCAAGAGGAGCAAAAATTTATGCCGAAGTATTGGGTGGGCATATAAATTCGGGTGGTCAACGAAATGGAGGAACCATGACGGCTCCAAATGCTGAGGCTGTTCAAAAGTGTATTGAATCGGCTGTAGAGGATGCCGGTATTGCGGTTTCGGATATAGACACCATCAACGGGCACCTAACAGCAACCTCAAAAGATGCCCTTGAAATAAGAAACTGGAAAAAGGCCTTGAGTCTATCAAAAAATAATTTCCCGAGTATCAATTCGCTTAAAGGGATGACAGGTCATTGTTTGGCAGCTTCCGGGAGTATAGAAAGCGTGGCGTCTGTGTTGCAAATTGAACATGATTTTATTTTTCCTTCGATCAATTGCAAGGATCTTCATCCTGAAGTTATAGAAGAAATTGGTGAATTGTCTGTACCACATCAAATGAGAAATCAAAAAGTTAATACGGTGATCAAGGCCAGCTTCGGATTTGGAGATGTAAATGCCTGTGTTATTTTTCAAAAATTAAAAGCATAAAACATGGAAAAAGAAATATTAATTGAAAAATTAAAAGAGATTGTAAAACCCTATGTTCAAGACCAGATTGCTTTTGAACAGCTTACAGAGGAAACTGATTTCATCAATGATCTCAAGGTAAATTCAGCCAATCTGATTGATATAGTATTGGACGTTGAGGATGTGTTTGACATTGAAATAGACAATGAATCAATGGAACAAATGCTTAATGTTAAAAAAGCAATTGAAATCATTAAGATTAAAATGAATTGATATTGTGAGCTATGATTGGTAATGATATAGTTGACTTAAAGCTGGCTGCGGTGCAGAGTAATTGGAGGCGAAGAGGATTTCTGGAAAAAGTATATACTCCAAATGAACAATCTTTGATCTTGGGATCATCACGGCCTGATATCGTTGTTTGGAGACTCTGGTCGATGAAAGAAAGTGCCTATAAGGCCAGACTCAGAGTTGAGAAACAGATCCAAATCAATCCCAAAGATTTTGACTGTCAGCTTATTACAGAGGATAAAGGCATCGTTCTATGCGACTCAAAAATCTATTGTACCCTCTCAGAGATAGACCAAGACTATATCCACACGCAGGCTTATGCAGAGGAATTTGACGCTGACCTTTCGTCCCAAGTAATTGATCTGAAAGAAACCCGTTTGCAGTCAAAAAATCTATATGCTGTTATGATGTCCTCCCTTGCCATCAGTATGAGCTGGGAGCAGGGTGATATGAGGGTAGAAAAGAATCATCTGGGAATACCCGAGTTGTATAGAAAGGGCCAAAAAATCAATGTTTTATGTTCTTTAAGCCATCATGGCCGATATGGTTCTTATCTCACAACCGCTTAGCTT
>CAZPHF010000073.1:0-13128 GCA_964586115.1 uncultured Flavobacteriaceae bacterium
ATGTGAGTGAGCCCCTGACTTAAGTCAGGGGCTCACTTAAGTCACCCCTTGACTGGAACGAAAAAAAGACTCCGAAAAACATAGTCTTTTTAAGAAGAGAGGAGCAGAATCGAACTGCCGACCGTCAACCGGCGGATATGAATCCTTAGATCATAAAGCTAACTTAATATGCAGAATTATAGCATAATACAGTTAATTATTTAAAATAGTATACTTTTAAATTGATTCTTTAAATGAATAATATTTGAAGGTTTTACTTAAGTCAGGGGCTCACTTAAGTCACCCCTTGACTGAAATGAAAAAAGACTGTGAAAAACACAGTCTTTTTAAGTAGCGAGATCGGGAATTGAACCCGAGACCTCCGGGTTATGAATCCGACGCTCTAACCATCTGAGCTACCTCGCCATTATGTTTTGTTCTAAACCGAAAAGGGTTCCCAAATTTGGGTTTGCAAATATAAAAACAAATTCATTTACAGCAAGTAAAGCACTTAAAAATATTTAAATAAAATATTTTTTTTAGAAATAGATAATCTATATATTGCCTTCATAAAAGAAATCAAGAATGTCAACCAAAGTAAGAATAGACTTAGAATTTCCTATCCAGTCTTCTCCTAGTTTTTTGTATCAGTATATCTCAACTCCGGATAGTATGGGGGAGTGGTTTGCTGATAACGTGAATTCTAGAGGTAAGAAGTTTATCTTTATATGGAATGATTCTGAGGAGGTTGCTGAAAGGATTGCGCAAAAAAATGATGTGTTTATCAGGTTTAAATGGGAGGAAGATGAAGATGAAGGTACTTTTTTTGAATTGAGAATTGAAGTGGATGACCTTACGAAAGATGTATCGCTGTTGGTGGTGGATTTTGCTGAAGAAGATGAGGTTGAAGAATCAAAAATGTTTTGGGAAAATCAAATTGCCGAATTAAAACACGTTATCGGAGGATAAAATAAGTTATAAATAGATAGTAAAGCCTTGATTTATCAAGGCTTTTTTTATTTTTGCATTTTTAAAGAAATGATGTCATGATCAATCAAAATGGTAGTTTAAAATCAAGAGATGATTTTAATTTAAGTCTAGATAACAGGGCCTTTAAATATGGGGATGGTATATTTGATACCTTAAAATTTGAAGATGGTATCATTTGTTTTTTAGAGGACCATTATTTCAGATTAATGTCTTCGATGCGTATGTTAAGAATGCGAATTCCATTCGATTTTACACTTGATTACTATGAGAAGCAGATCAGGTTCACCCTGGAAGCAAATAGTTTGAATAGTAAAGCAAGGGTTAGGGTAAATGTCTTCAGAAAGGATGGCGGATTATATACACCTTTGACGAATGAGATAAATTTTCTTATTGAGACAAATGCTCTGTCAACACCTTCTTCTAATGAGATAATTGAAATTGAATTATTTAAGGATTTTCCTTTAGCATCCGGATTGTTATCTACTATAAAAACAAATAACAGGATGGTCAATATATTAGGCAGTATTTTCGCCAAAGAAAATGACTTTCAGAATTGTATTTTAATCAATGAGAAGAAGGAATTGGTAGAAGCCCTAAACGCAAATATTTTTCTAATAAGGGGAAATGAAATTTTAACACCTTCTCTTGATAGCGGTTGTATCAATGGGATTGTTAGAAAAAAACTGATTGAATTGCTTAAAAAGCAGGACAAATTTATAGTCAAAGAACAGAGTATTTCACCATTTGATCTTTTAAAAGTAGATGAAGTATTTTTGACAAATTCTATTCATGAAATACAATCTGTAGATCGCTATAGAAAAAAGAAATATGCAAAGGAAAAAACGATAGAGATAAAAATCCTCTTTGATGCAGAGATCAAAAAATAATCTAATTCAAACTTGGGTCTTTTGGCGCATTGGCCCATAGTTTATAAACTCCTCCGAATTTGAGTAATTCATTTTTCCAAAAGTTACTATGGTTAATGGTAAATAGATTCTTAAATTTATTTTCAACGATCAGCCAGGAAGTTGTTTCTAATTCTTCTTCCAATTGTTTTTTACTCCAACCAGAGTACCCTAAAAAGAACCTGATATCATGTTTGGATAGAATATCATCTTTAAGAAGCGATTGAATCGCCTCAAAATCGCCACCCCAGAAAATTCCGTCTGCTATTTCGATGCTATTGGGAACCAATTCAGGTACCTTATGCACAAAATAAAGATTATCTTCCGATACAGGTCCTCCAAAATATACTTTCAAAGGAGAATCAATATCAGGTATAAGGTCACTAATGGTATATGGGGAGGGTTTGTTAAATATAAAACCAACTGATCCACTATCACTGTGCTCTGTCAGTAAAACGACTGATCTATTAAAAGAGCTATCACTCAAAATAGAAGGTTCGGCTACGAGTAATTTACCTTTTGTTGGTTTTAAACTTATCATAATAAAATAGTTGTGATTAAATGTACAAAAAATATACATACAAAAAAACCCTCTTAAAAAGAGGGTTTCAATATGATAGCTTTTAAGAACCTGACTAGTTTACTGATTCTTTTAATTCAGATCCTGCTTTAAATTTGACAACTTTTCTTGCAGGTATTTTGATAGTTGCACCAGTTTGAGGATTTCTTCCGTCTCTAGCAGCTCTTGCTGAAACTGAAAAAGAACCAAAACCTACTAAGGAGATTCTTCCACCTGTCATTAATTCACCTGTGATACTCTTCATCATTGCGTCTAAAGCTTTTCCAGCAGCAGCCTTAGAAATTCCAGCATTAACAGACATTGCTTCAATTAAATCTGATTTGTTCATAATTTAAAAATTTTAAAATTGGTTAAATATTCATTTTTTTGCCTTTCAATAGCAGAACAAATATAGATTTTATAAGGGTTCACGCAAGTTTTGGCCCTTAAAAACCCCTATATTGTTAATAATTAAGTCGAATTTGTTGATAAACCTGGTAAAATTTCAACAAATTCTCTCTAAGTCCTTATAAGTATTGTGTTTAGAACAACTTTGAGCCTTCGTGAAATACATAACCATTAAGCAAACTGATCGCATCCATTCTTTTCTTTCCAGCTATTTTTATATCTGTGATTTCAAGAAAGCCGTTTTCAGCAGCAACACGTAGGTGCTTTTTTGAAACAAGTATGCTTCCGGGAGTCATTTCATGTTCTTCAGGAACTACATACCCATTGTAAATCTTGATTTCTATTTCATTACCATTATTATCTAGCATTGTCCAGGCACCTGGATAAGGGCTGAGACCACGAATATGATTAATGATCTTTCCCAAAGGTTGGTGCCATTGTATTCTACAATTATCCTTGTTTAATTTGGGAGCCGGATAAAAATCACCTTCTTTCTGCATGATGGGGTTGATGTCGCCTTTTTGAATCATTTCTACAGTTTGCACTACTGTTTTACTTCCCAACTCCATTAGTATGTCATGAAGTTCACCTGCAGTCATGCTTTCCGTAATTTTTGTCGTTTCCTTTTTGATGATGGCACCTGTATCAATGTCTTCATTAATAAAGAATGTGGTAACACCTGTTTTGGTATCACCATTAATAATGGCCCAGTTGATTGGAGCAGCTCCTCTATAATTAGGTAATAAGGAGGCATGCAAATTAAAGGTTCCTAATTTTGGCATCGCCCATACCTGTTTTGGCAACATTCTAAACGCAACAACGATTTGAAGATCTGCTTGCAATGAGTCTAACTTATTCAAAAAGTCAGGGTTTTTGAGATTGACAGGTTGCAAGACCTCAAGCCCTTTTGAAAGTGCATATTTCTTGACGGCCGACTGGTTCAATTTCCTTCCCCTTCCTGCAGGTTTATCTGCTGCTGTAATCACGCATACAATATTATAATTCGCTTCTACCAGAGCATTCAGACTGGCAACAGCAAAATCAGGTGTTCCCATAAAAATGATACGAAGTTCTTTCATGTGATGATATAAAATTTGTTTTGCAAATTTAACCCGATGAATTTTCTTTCTACCAATAATTGCAGGGTTTTTACAATAGCACTTTTATCAATGGTGAGGAATTCATTGAGCTCATTAATAGTTAAGGTCTTGTGTTTTTTGATAAGTAAAAGGATCTGATCACCCAATTCCTTATAGTTCACCTTTACGACAGCAACTTTTTTTCGACATATATCGCAATTACCACAAGGTCTATCCAGGCTTTCTCCAAAATATTGAAGCAGTTGAATTTGCCTACACGTTTCATTATTTTTAATCAGTTGATGAAGGGCTTTTGAATTGGCCTCTTTCGTCTTATTGCGCAGACGAATGTTCTTGCTGATCATATGATATATAAAATTATCTTCTCTGGGAACCAAGAATTTTAAATTCATCCCAGTACTTGATTGATGGTAAACAATCACTTTGTCTTGATCAAGTTTTTTTAGAGCATTGATAACTTCGTCTTTTTGACAGTTTAATTTTCTTGAAAGAAGATATTCATTAATGGCAATGAATTGTTCATGGATCCCACCATATGTTCTCAGTAGCATTTGCAGTACTTTAGCCTGCATATTTTGGAAGGATTGCACCTCAAATAGTTTAGTGCTATTTTCAATAACTCTAGTCCTAGATGTTTTATTCGGGTTTTGATCATAGAAGATAATACCTTCATTGTGTAAGTGGTTTAAAGCATAATAAACCTGTATGTTAGGAAAATTATAATTCAGTGAAAACTCCTGAAGGTCAAAAATAAATATTTCTTCACTTAATTCTCCCTTGGCAATCTGGTAGTAGTCACATAGTTTTACATAAACTGATCTACAAAACTCTGGGCTCACCATTGACTTTTTTAATAAAAGCTCGCTTTCTAAAAGACTAGAATCATTGTATAACAAATAGGTCAAAGCAGGTTTTCCATCTCGCCCGGCACGGCCTATTTCCTGCATATAATTTTCAATACTATTCGGAAGGTGGGTATGAACTACCATTCTAACATTTGATTTATCAATACCCATCCCAAAGGCATTGGTGGCCACCATCACGTTACTTTTTTCTTCCATCCATTGCTGAAGTGCCTCGCTTTTCTCCTTATTACTTAGACCCCCATGATAATGAGTGGCTTTAATTTGACTGGAATTTAAAAAACGTGCGTATTGCACTGTGTTTTTTCTGGTGCCTACATAAATGATGGCAGGTTCATCAATTGAGTTTAGCAAGCTGAGTATACTCGATCTAATATCTTCTCTTTTTATCATTCTGATATGAAGGTTGTCTCTGTAATAAGATCCAGTAAAGACTTTAGCAGATTTCAGTTGTAAGTTTTCAATAATATCATGTTTGACGATGGAAGTTGCCGTTGCAGTTAAGGCGATCTTAGGTATGTCAGGATGCAGTTCATTCAGTACAGGTATTTTGAGGTAAGCTGACCTGAAGTCATGCCCCCATTGAGATATACAATGGGCTTCATCAATAGCAATCAGATTTAGGGTTAACTGACTGATTTTTTCCTGAATGAATTCCGATTGTAATTTTTCCGGAGAGAGATACAAGAATTTATAATCGCCATACATTAGATTGTCAAAGGCAATAATGGTATCATACCTATTCAGTTTTGAGCTCAAAACCAATGCTTTAATTCCTTTTCTACTAAGGCTCTTAACTTGGTCTTCCATCAGGGCAATTAAAGGAGAGATAACAAGGCAAACTCCCTCATTCATAAGGGCTGGAAGTTGATAACACAGAGATTTTCCCGCTCCGGTAGGTAAAAGCACAAAAGTATCTTTCTTGCTAAGAACTGTTCTTATTATTGCTTCCTGAGGCTCACGAAATGAATCGAACCCCCAGTGTGTTTTTAAAAGATTATGTGCTTTATCCATGAGAAGTTTACAATGAATTTAGAATAAAGTTCACTCTTTCTTTGATGTTTCCCTCAGGTACTCTTATAATATCATAATTCATTTTTGTATAGCCTTCAATCAGATAATTATATATGGTCAAAGATTGCTCAAATGATTCATATCTTTCATTATCAGTTTTGTAGATTTCTCTCCATGGTGGCATCATAAAAACATGACTATACCTTAATTCCTTACTCTTCTGGGTGTAGATTTCAGGATATTTAGTGCCCAGATAATCCATATAACCATGGATATCTGGAATGCCTCTGTCAAAAAATACTTTGTCAGTTTCCCTGGCTGCTGCATTCTCGTATTGTTCAATCCTGCCATTTAATAATAACTCACTGAACAGCAAGGGATCTTTTAAAAATAACTGATCAATTCCCGAATGCTGAGCTTCTTTGGTAATGTTTCGTGAAATCTCAGGCATACAAGTAAACTCCATTTGTGTTAAGTGGTCAATAATTGTCGATTTTCCGGTCCCGGGTCCTCCAGTGATAACTATTTTTTGCTGTTTCAAGTATTGAAAATTATTCTTATTGCAATTTCAAAATTAAGAAAATAATAATTGTAAATTTGAGGGCTTATCATTTCAAAAATCTAAAAATGAGCAAGGAGTCTGATTTTTATGAGAAACTTAAGAAGAGTCTGATAGAGACTACTGAGTTCCCAACCAAATACATGTATAAATTCATCATACCAAGTGGTGAAGAAAAATTCAAGCAAATTGAATCGATATTTGATAATATGGGTGCTGTTATTAACTCCAAAGCTTCAAAGACAGGTAAGTATACCAGCTTGACTATTTTGGTCAAAATGGAGTCAGCAGATGATGTCATTGTCAAATATCAGGAAGTGTCCTTAGTTGAGGGCGTTATATCTTTGTGATATTTTTAACAATCCAATTAAAAAATAAAAAATATTTTTGACCTTTCTTGAGAATTCAAAAAGACAGAGGAAACAATTAAATATGACGATAAAAAAAGTAATCATCTTAGCTGTCATTTTAGTCAGTGGTTTGGTGAGAGCGCAGGATGAGGAAAAGGTGCTTTTTAGTATAGAGGGAACCCCGGTTTATAATGCTGAGTTTATCAGGGTCTTTGAGAAGAATAAAGATATTGTTGTTGAAGACGAGCGAAAGGATTTTGATGACTATTTTGATCTTTTTATAGATTTTAAGCTAAAACTTGTTCAGGCCAGAGAGCTACATCTGGATACACTTTCATCTTATACTTCCGATTTAGCTAAGTACAGAGAACAACTGATACAACCCTATCTTCAAAACCCTGAAGCAACAGAGAAGCTTGTTCGTCAGGCTTATGACAGAACCCTTGAAGAAGTTAACGCAAGTCACATCTTGATCCTGGTTGAGCCAGAGGCAAACCCTGCTGATACGCTCAAAGCGTATCAAAAAATTTCAGATGCTCGAAACAAATTAATTAACGGAGCCAGTTTTGACAGTATTGCAAGGGTTTATTCTGAAGATCCATCGGTGCAAATGAACAATGGTAGTTTAGGTTATTTTTCAGCTTTTTCAATGGTGTACTCATTTGAGAATGCGGCATATCAAACCCCGGTTGGTGAGGTATCAGAACCATTTAGAACTCAATTTGGATACCATATTCTAAGGGTAAATGATAAAAGAAAATCTCTGGGTGAAGTACAGGTCGCTCATATTATGGTTAAAAATGACAGTACGGTTCTGAGAAAATCACAAGAAAAAATCGAGGAAATCTTTAAAAAATTAGAACAGGGCGATGATTTTGCCACTATTGCCAAAGAACATTCTGATGATATAAGTTCAGCCCAAAAAGGAGGCGTTTTGCCAAAGTTTGGAACTGGTAGGATGATTAAGTCTTTTGAAGATGTGGCATTCGCTATGGAAAATGAAGGAGATTTTTCAAGACCTTTTGAAAGCGACTATGGCTGGCATATTTTAAAATTATTGAAAAAGTATCCTATTGCTTCTTATGAGGAGCTTCATGCAAAACTAGAGTCAAAAGTAAAAAATGGAAGCCGTTCAAGCTATGTTGAGCGATCTTTGGCGCAAAAAGTAGCCAAGGATTATAAGGTTATTACTTATAAAGCAAAACTCCAGTTGTATCCAAATATTATTGGATTCGAAAAAAATGCAGATACTTTATTGAGGATTGAGGAAAAGTACTATTCGGGTAATGATTTCTATGGATATGCCAAAGATTTCAAAAAAAGAACAAAAGAGGGTCTTTTTGAGGAATTTAGCAATAAAATGATCATTGACTATTATAAGGAACATTTGGATGAAACCAATAAGGAGTTCGCTTTGACATATCAGGAATATAAAGACGGCTTATTGTTGTTTGAATTGCTTCAAAAGGAAGTTTGGGAAAAATCTGAAAAGGACACGCTGGGCTTACAGCGATATTTTGAAGGAAATCGTTCGAAATATAAATGGAAAAGAAGAGCAAATCTAAGCATAGCGAGTTGCACCCAAATGGAAAAGGCAAAAATTGTTCAAAGCCTTCTTGTCGAGGGTAAGCATCCTGATACAATAAAATCTATGGTAAATGAAGGTGCTACGATTCATGTCTTATTTAGTAAAGGTAAATTAGAAGAAGGAAGCTCCAAATTACCCGAAACATATTCATTTAAATTAGGAGTTTCAGATATCTTTGAAGAAGAGACGCATCATTTTACCATTATCAAAGTAGACGATATATTTGAGCCTCAATGGAAAGAATTAAAAGAAACACGTGGCGAAGTCATGAATGATTATCAGAATTACCTTGAAGCTCAATGGGTGAAGGTATTGCGAGAAACATATAAGGTCAAGGTGAATCAGAAGAATTATAAGGAACTTAAACAAAGGTTTTCAGCCCGATGAAATTGAAATTATTTACATATTTGATAGTGATTTTAGGTATTATGTCCTGTGAGCAACAAGCTCCGAATGTAGATGCAGTTGCCAGGGTCAATGATAGTTATCTATCAAAGGAAGAACTCGATTTAGCGATGCCTAAAGGTCTTCCGGCTGGGGATAGTTTGCTCTACAGAAATAATTTCATCAAGATGTGGGCTACCAAGGAGCTGTTGCTCGAAAAAGCCAGGATAAATGTAGATGACAGAGAGGGTGATATCAAAGAGCTTGTTCGGAATTATGAACAGGAATTGTTGATAGAGAAGTATAAAAAAGCTTTATTGCAGCAAGAGTTGGATACACTAATCACAGAAGCAGATTACAATGATTATTACGAAGCTAACAAGAATGTATATAGGCTGAATGAGGAATTGGTGCAGTTGAAATATATTCATTTCAGCAATGATTTGTCTGACAAAAAGGATGTAATAAAATTATTTAAGTCAAATAATTCGGAAGATCTCGAAGAATTGATTGCCCGAGAACTCGAATTTTATTCCTTTTCATTTAATGACAGTATCTGGGTGAGCTATAGAGATGTGGAAAAAAAGTTGACTTTTTTAAAGGATGAAAAAAACATAAAAAAGAACCAATTTATTCAAAAAGAAGATTCATTAGGAGTATATTTGCTCGCTGTTAAAGAGCTGCGTCATAGAAATGATATTGCGCCTAAGGAATATGTAATTCCAACGATTCAACAAATGATCTTGCATAAGAGAAAGCTAGAGTTGATGAATGAAATTGAAAAGACCATTATGGTCGATGCCATTAACAATAAACAATTTGAACAGTATTGAGATGAAGCAAATTTTAATGATAGCCTTACTTGTATTTACCATACAAATGGGAGCTCAGGAAAAAGTAAAGATTGACGGAGTAGCTACCGTTGTTGGAGATAACATTGTTCTGGATTCAGAAATTGATGCATTCAAACAAGAACTTATTCAGCAAAGTGGAGGACAGATTGAAATATCTGATTGTGAAATGCTTGAGCAAATCATGAACAGGAAGTTACTTGCCCATCATGCTGTAGTTGATAGTGTTGCCGTGAATGAAGGGGAGATACAGCAGCAGGTTCAGCGTAAAACGGAGTATTTTACGCAGCAGTTGGGATCTCCGGAAAAGATGTTGGAGCTTTATGGTTTTGACAACATGAAGGATTTAAAGGACGAGTTATACAGGGTTGAAAGGGAAGCCTTACTGATACAAAAAATGCAACAGCAGCTAACAGCTGATATTGATATTACTCCAGAGGAGGTAAAGCGCTATTTTACAAGTTTGGAAAAAGAAGGAAATCTTCCTGAAATAGGGGCAGAGATAGAATTGTCGCAAATTGTTCTTAATATAGAACCTTCAGAAGAGGAGATTCAAAAGACGGTTGAGAGATTAAAGGAGATCAAAAAAGAAGTTCAAGATGGAGGAAATTTTAAAATGAAGGCCATTTTATATTCTGATGATCCCGGAGTAACACAGAACAGTGGCTTTTACAGCATCGAAAGAAACAGCCCTTTTGTAAAGGAATTTAAGGAAGCAGCTTTTAGTTTGGAAGAAGGTGAAATCTCGGAACCTTTTAAATCAGATTTTGGCTACCATATATTAATGGTGGATAAGATCAAGGGAAAACAAAGAGATGTATACCACATCCTTATGCAACCAAAGGCTGATGAAGCTGCAGAGGAGAGGGTAAGAGATTCATTATTAGTTTACAGAAAACGTATTTTAAAAATGGAGATTCCATTTGATGCAGCAGTACTTTTGTATTCGCAAGACAAAGATACAAGGTTGAGTGCTGGTGTTTTAATGAATCCTGAATCTGGAGATACACATTTCGATCTTACAAGAATGGATCCAGAATTATATGCGAAGGTGAGTAATTTGAAAGAAGGTGAGATCAGCGATGTCTTTTTAGATGAAACAAGACAAGGATTAAAAATGTATAAAATTCTGTTGCTGAAGAGCCGTACTGAAGCCCATACAGCTGACCTTGGCGAAGACTATGTTAAAATTATGGAATTGGCACTGCAAAAAAAGAAAACGGAATCGATTGAAAAATGGTCTGATGAAAAGATCGAGGATACTTATGTGAATATCAATCAGGTTTATACCAATTGCGAATTTAAAAGTAACTGGGCTAAAAATTAAGAACTATGTCTGATGTTGCCAAAATCAATGCACTTGTAGAGAATTATTCCCATTTAAAAAAGGAAATAGGCAAGGTGATCATTGGGCAACACGATGCCGTTGATCATGTATTACTTTCGGTTCTTTGTGGTGGGCACTCTTTACTTATAGGTGTTCCGGGACTTGCCAAAACTCTTCTGGTCAATACGGTTGCCAAAGCATTGGGACTAGACTTTAAACGGATTCAATTTACGCCAGATCTTATGCCTTCTGATATTTTGGGAAGTGAGATACTCGATGAGAACAGACATTTCAAGTTTATAAAGGGCCCTATATTTGCCAATATAATTTTGGCTGATGAAATCAATAGGACCCCTCCAAAAACACAGGCAGCACTTTTGGAGGCCATGCAGGAGAAGTCAGTGACCGTTGCTGGTCACAGTTTTAATCTTGATTTGCCCTTCTTTGTTTTGGCTACTCAAAATCCCATAGAACAGGAAGGGACTTATCCTTTACCTGAGGCTCAATTGGACAGGTTTATGTTTTCCATCTACTTAGATTATCCAACATTTGAGGAAGAAGTTTTTGTAGCGAAGAACACTACAAATGATGAAAATATTGTTGTGAACCCGGTGTTTTCACATAAGGACATTCTCGAGTATCAGCACTTGATCAGAAGGATTCCAATTGCAGATAATGTAGTGGAATACGCCGTTAAATTGGCTACCAGAACCAGACCCAATCAGGAAAATGCCCCTGAGATTGTCAAGAACTATATTGATTGGGGAGCAGGTCCACGAGCTTCTCAGAATCTTGTTTTAGCTGCAAAAGCTTATGCGGCCATTCATGGTAAATATTCTCCTGATATTGCCGATGTTCAGGCGGTGGCTCATGGAATATTGCATCACAGAGTGGTGAAGAACTATAAAGCCGAGGCAGAAGGCATTACAGAGACCCAGATTATCAATTCCTTACTTTAAACTAAAATACTGGTTATTAGTTTTTTAACATCCTCTAGCAGAGACCTTAAAAGAATATTTTACAGGCTATTGTGAAAATAATAATTTGTTTGTATATTTGCACGCCTTTTGAACGAATTCAGATTTACAAAAAGGTGTAGAAAAATAAGTATTCATTTCTCTTAGTGTTTTAATCGTTAATAAATCTGTAAAACAATAAGATACAAAGTATAAGACACCATGTCTAAACTACAAGAAAAAATAGATCTATACACTGAAGCAGCCGAAAAGCTGGGTATAGAATTAAACGCAGACCTTTTTAAATTAGTAACTAAAGGATTAGGTCCTTCAATCTACAAAGAAGATGCAGAATTGGTTTCGTCTTCAAATAAAGAAGAATTAGAAACTGTCAAAAAGAATTTCCTTATCAAAAAATTAGGCCTTGAAGAAAACGAGGAAGTATTTGATGCTGCTATTGCAAAAGTAATTGACACACTTGGCTCTGGTAACAAAAAGAAATACCGTGCCTTGTTCTATTACTTATTGGTCAAAGAAACAGGATCTGAAGCAGCTTATGAAGTTGTCAAGGAAGAAGTAGCTGAAGCAGCACCTGTAGAAGAGAAAAAGGAAGCAAAAAAAGCTAGTATAGAAATTACAGAACCAAAAAAAGAAAAAGTGATCGAAGAAAAAGTAACAGTGAAAGCAGAAGCTCAAGTGGAAGAAACCACTGCGGCAGTTGTTGAAGAAGCTGAAATAAAAGTGGACCCAAGCAAATTCCTAAGCGATTTTGATTGGCAAATGTATGAAGAAGGCATTGAGGCAGTGGATCAGGCTCAGTTAGATGAGTTTGACAAAGCCTTGGAAAATACCGTAGGATTTGTAGAGGAGCGTCAGGTTATTGACGGGACAGTTATTCGTCTTACTGATCGTGAAGCGATCATTGATATCAACTCTAAATCTGAAGGTGTTATTTCTTTAAATGAATTCAGATATAATCCACATTTAAAGGTTGGAGATACTGTTGAAGTTAAAGTTGATAAACTTGAAGATAATACAGGTCAATTAGTTCTTTCTCACAGAAAAGCAAGAGTGATCAGGGCTTGGGAAAGAGTAAACAAAGCGCATGAAACTCAAGAGATCGTTACAGGTTATGTGAAATGCAGAACTAAAGGTGGTATGATCGTTGATGTTTTCGGAATTGAAGCATTCTTACCAGGATCTCAAATTGATGTGAAGCCAATTAGAGATTACGATCAATTCGTAGACAAAAACATGGAATTCAAAGTTGTGAAAATCAACCATGAATTTAAAAA
>CAZPHF010000074.1:0-1380 GCA_964586115.1 uncultured Flavobacteriaceae bacterium
CCTAGCGAGGGTACTACAATTTAACTTTCAGATTCAGGCCCTCTCAGCATAGATTTCGCACCTTCATCTGTTCCTAACAAAACTGCAATCCATTTGGTACTGTTTTTTTGTTCCAGCATGATCTTGATTGACATAGTTAACGGCACGGACAGAAACATACCAACGGTCCCGAGAACAAAACCCCAGAAAATAAGTGCTACAAAAACCACGAAGGTTGAAAGTCCCAATCCCTTCCCCATAATTTTAGGTTCTACCAGATTACCGACAATCATATTCACGCTGAGAAAAACGACAATAGTCCAAAAGGCACCTCCACCACCTAATTGAATCAGGGCAAACAAAACAGCTGGTAAAGCTGATATGATAGAACCAATATTAGGTATGTAATTAAGTAAAAAAGCGATCAATGCCCAAATAATGGCATAGTCTATGCCAACGATTAACAAGCCAATCCAGATGATGAATCCAGTTAACAAACTCGTTACAGTCTTTATAGAGAGATAGTGCCGAATGCTTTTACCAATAGTATTGAAATAATCCACTGATGCATTAGTATTAGCCGCTATGGCTCTTGATTTTATGGAAAAACTATCCAACTCCATCAACAGAAACAACATAAGAAAAAATATCGTAAACGTGTTACTCATAACTCCCCCTAACTGCCCAAGAGCTCCGGCCGTGTATCCCATTACTTTTCCCGGGGCTATAATTTCCGCTAATTTATCTCCCGTAATCTCAATCCCTCTTTCATTAAAAAATTGAATGAACGTCATCCATATTTCTTCAAGCCTCTGTTCATAAACAGGAGCATCGTTAGAAAAGGAAGAAACAGAGGTTCCAATAATATCCGCAAGACCCATAAATATGCCAACAATCCCAGACAGTACTATTAAAATTGCTAGGCTCGAGGGAACTTTTCTTTTTTTCATCCAAATGATTGGTTGAGCGCATACGATACTGAGAAAAATTGCCAAAAGCATGGGATTAATAAAAGACTGGGCATACAGAATGCCTGCGATTATAATCACAAGAGAAGCTAACAATGTAAAAACAGGATAGCTTGAGGTAAAAGGTTTGTTATTCTCCATATAAAATGCTTTAATGGGTAAGGATGATTTTTATTAGGAAAGCTACTTAAAAATTGCCAAAAAAAATTGAAAGCCTTGGTTAAAAAATAAAATTTGGGAGATAAGATAGTTGCTGTTATTTCTGAAACGCTACCAACATCGAAATCCCTGACACTTCAACAGAACCATCAACCTTAGGTCCCTGATCTAAATCAAAACGATCTCCGATAACTGCAATTTGCCAGGCACCATCCAGCGTGTAAGAAACAGGTTGTTCCTTAGCATTATAAATCACGAGTATATTCTTCCAGGA
>CAZPHF010000074.1:1480-13094 GCA_964586115.1 uncultured Flavobacteriaceae bacterium
ATCGCAATAAGTTTGTCACGATCCGCATCTGACCTGGACACCTGTAACTTATCAATCAAGGTGTGATTGTCATGGCAGGAAACATAAGAAATCGCCTGCCAGGGATCATTGGTCCAGGCTTCTTTGGAATAATTGACCTTTGCATAGTCAATTTCGGGATGCTCAATAGAACCTACTATGCCGAACTTTACCGATTCCTCTGTGTTTTCCGCTCCGCTAACAAAGCCGGTGCTCGTATCTTCAAATACAGATCCCTTTAGGCCATCACGAATATCATCACTAAATGCCGAGACTTGCGGCATCTGTTTGATGTGCTTCTTAAGCGCTCTTTGATCTTCTGGCAACGGAGAATCACCGGCTGTCCAGCCCTCTCCATAAACAAAGATATTTGGATTCACTTTTTTTAAGGTCTCAGCCACCTCATTCATTGTTGTTATATCGTGTATGCCCATCAGATCAAAGCGAAAGCCATCCAAATGATATTCCTTGGCCCAATAACTCACAGACTCGAGTATATACTTGCGCATCATTTCTTTCTCTGATGCTGTTTCATTGCCACAGGCGGCAGCATCTGAAAAAGAGCCGTCTTCCCTAAATCGATAGAAATAATCCGGATTTTCCAAGTTAAAATTAGAATTTTCTGTTCTTCCTGTATGGTTATACACTACATCAAGTATGACACCAATACCATTGTTGTGAAAGGCCTGAACCATCTGCTTAAACTCTTTGATCCTGACCTCAGCCTTAAACGGGTCTGAAGAAAAAGATCCCTCTGGCACGTTGTAATTCTGAGGATCATAGCCCCAGTTAAATTGGGCACTATCCAAACGCTGTTCATTGATGGCATAATGATCAAAAGTGGGTAATAAGTGTACATAATTGATACCGAGTTCCTTTAAATGATCAATTCCAGTGGCTACTCCACCTGGGCCTTTGGTGCCACTTTCAACCAATCCAAGGTAGGTCCCTGGCATATTGGAACCCGACTCTGGATGAATGGTCATATCACGGATATGCAGTTCATAAATAATCGCCTCATTAGGATAAGTTAGTTTTGGGCCCTGATCTCTATCCCAACCTTCGGGATGGGTACTTTTTTGGTCCAGCACCATAGCTCTTTTACCATTTACGCCAACGGCCCGAGCATAAATTCCCGGTGTTTCGGCCAACCAATTTCCATTGATCATCACTTGGTAGGTGTAATAGCTGCCATTCAAATCCTGATTGATGGCTAGTTTCCATACACCGTTTTGAGAAAACTTAAGCATATGCTGACTTTCTGGGTTTCCTCCATCACTATTTTTGTACAAATTTAAACGCACTTTTTCTGCATTTGGCGACCAGATTTTAAAAACTGTTCTTTCCTTAGTATAAGACAACCAAAGGTCCTCTGTTTTATTTTTTGATGGAACAGCGGTGTGTTCTGAATTTTGATTCTTGTCTGAACAGGATATAAGCATGATAATGAGTAGAAAAGTAAACGTGGTTTTTATAATATTTGTCATTGCTTTAATTGGTATTTCTCATTCTTATTTTTTAATGGTCGTCCTCATATAATCTCAGTCTGCTTTGTATTCGGTATACTTCATTTTGAAGTTTGTCTACTTTTTCAAGTAAGTTCAACACTACATCAACCCCTTCAATATTTACATTTAACTCCCTATGGATCCTGATGATCCTTTCCACTTCATAGAGTTTGTCCTGATGAACATACAAGCTGTTTTCCACAGAAATAATTTCAATCAACCCTTGCTCATCCAACTCCCTGAAAAATGCAACTTCAGTATGATACAAATCACAAAGATGAAGTACAGGTATATATTTTTGAGTATCCATATCTATCTCATTTTTGACAATTCATTAAACAATTCTTTTTCCTTAGCTGTCAGGTTAACCGGCGTTTTAAGATTAAATGTAATAATAAGGTCACCAAAATGTCCCTCTTTTTTATATACAGGAAAACCTTTCCCTTTTAGTTTCACTTGTGTACCATTTTGCGCTTCAGGTGCTACTTTAAGCTTTACTTTTCCATCAAAAGTATCAATAACAACCTCTCCTCCAAGCATGGCTTTATATAGATCAAGGTCTACGCTTCTGTATAAATTATTGCCATCTCTTTTGAATTTGGTATGGTTATCAATTTGAAAGGTAATATTGAGATCACCCTTAGGGCCTCCATTGATACCTTCTCCTCCGTAACCCTTAATTTTGATGGTTTGCCCGTTTTTCACTCCTGCCGGAATTGTTAACCGAATATTTTTACCATTTATGGTGAGTGTGCGCTTATGGGTGAGATATACATCTTGAAGATTCAGGTGTAATGCTGCCTGAAAATCCTGCCCTCTGAATTTAACATTTCGCTGGCCTCCAGGACGTCCTCCAAACATGGAACCAAAAAAATCTGAAAAATCCTCATCTGAATATTGACCCGCCCCTGGTTGTTGGTATGAGCGCTGAGACCTGTCCTTTTGGCGCGCTTTTTCAAATTCTTCCGCATGCTTCCAGTCTTTACCATATGAATCATACTTCTTTCTGTTCTCAGGATGGCTGAGTACTTCATTGGCCTCGTTGATCTCCTTAAATTTTCGTTCTGCCTCTTTATCATTAGGGTTCAGATCCGGGTGGTATTTACGGGCAAGTTTTCGGTAGGCCTTCTTGATATTAGCTTGTGAGGCTTTTTTATCTATACCTAAAATCTTATAGTAATCGATAAAATCCATATTATAATTATTTTCAAATTTCCATCACTTTCAAAAGTACCAGCTTAGGCCTTATTAAAATGATTTTAAGCCTACTAAAGGTAGGTATATTTTTAAACAGAAGCAAGCTCAATATTGATCAGTATGGTTGAGAAAATTACGCTTCAAGTGAATCTATTCTACATTATTTGGTGGCGTATGCTCCATAATATAATCAGTGATCAGGTAATAGAGGTGCTTTCTAGTATTTTCTCCTTCATTAATGCTATGAGATCGATTTGGGTAAGACATCATTTGGAATTTCTTATTCTGTTTGATCAGCTCGTTAATCAGTAACTCAGCACTTTGGTAGTGCACATTGTCATCAGCAGTTCCATGAATAATTAATAAATTACCCTCCAGATTTTTCGCATAATTGATTGGGGCTCCCTTTTCAAAATCCTCCATATTCTCCTGAGGCAATCCCATATAGCGTTCCTGATAGATATTGTCATAGACTAATTGGTTCGAAACAGCTGCCACTGCGACACCTGTTGTGTAAATTTCCGGGAATTTAAACATCAGGTTCAGCGTCATGGTACCTCCTCCACTCCAGCCCCATACGCTGGTTCGTTCATTGTCAAGGTAGTCAAGTTTTAAAATTTCTTTAGCGGCAAGCCCCTGATCTTTTGCATTGATCCTGCCGACCTGTTTATAAATACTTTTTCTCCATTTACTACCTTTTAGGCATGGCGTACCGCGATTGTCCATGTCAATGATAACATAGCCTTTTTGAGCCATCATTATGTTCCACAGTCCTATCTGCGTATCAGTTGCTACCTGCCCCCATGGTTCTCCATACACATGAAAAAGAACCGGATACTTTTTGCTTGAGTCAAAATCAACCGGAAGTACCATACGTACATCCATTTCAATTCCTTCTTCGGTGGTCACTTTGCTAAACTTCACCTCAGGAAGTGAAAGCGTTTGTAATTTTTGGGCATATACTTTATTATCGACCATCGTTTTAATAGTCTTATGATCAGGAAGACTTATAAATCTGCCGGTTCTTGGGGTCTGTACATTTTGATTCGTGTGAATGGCATACTTACCATTTGGCGAAATATTGTAATTATTAACCCCACTAAAATTTTGAGGCGTTAGTCTTTTTTGCTTTCCTTTTCCCTGAAGATCGGTTTGAAAAAGATAGCGTTGTGTGCTATTCTCGGGAGAAGCCATATAGTAGATATTCTTTTTAGTCGGCACACGCATCGAAGCTATATCATAGTCAAATGGCGTGACCAAAGTCTGTTCACCGCTCTCTATATTCACTTTATAAATATGTCTCCAGGCATCATTTTCGGTCATTCTCAGAAAAGATTTCCCCTCATCGGTCAGGGGTAGGTCATTACTTCCCCAGGCATCGGATGAAACGTCGGGATAATTCAATTCTATAAATGTTTCTTCTTTTTCTGTATATACTTTTCGCAAGGTTTTGCTGGATGGAACATAAGACCAAACGATTAATCTGTTTTGATGTCGGTTCATCTGCTGAATTAACAAAAGATCATCATTAACCCATTGTATTCCAGGAATATAATTTTCTCTTTCTCCTCCTTCCAGAGGTATCCAGTATGTTTTATTATTCAACAGATTGATAACACCAATCTTAGTCGCTGAAGGCTCCTGCCCCACCTTAGGATATTGAACGGGTATTGGTTTTGAATAGATTGAATCTGTATTATTAATCATATAAAAAACACCTGTATCACTGGCATCCATATGCCAGAAAGCCAAGTGTTTATCCGAGGGACTTAAGGTAAAACCATCCCGTTTACCAAATTCTTCTTCGTATACCCAGTCAAAAGTTCCGTTGATAATGTCGCCGGTACCGTCGAAAGTCAAGGGTTCAATTTTATTTGTTTCAAAATTCTCTCTGTAAATATTGAATTTATGTACATAAAAAATCTCAGTATTATCAGAGGATAATTTTGCAAACATGAGTGAAGAAGGTTCAAAAGAGGCTCCTATTTGTTTTAAATCGCCCGAACTCATATCATACACCCAATAATCTCCTTTGGTATTGACTCGCCAGACCCTGCTCGAATTCGTAAAGATCAGCACTTTACTTCCATCCGGGCTAAGTGAAAAACTTTCAACATGTAGAGATCCGTTTGCTGTTTTTAATGACTCAGCCGGCACATAGACACTCTTTTCCTGAGTCTTACTGTCATAGCGTACCAATTGATCTGCTCCTTCAATTTTACCCGATTTTTCTATGATCACATAGGCATCACCATCCTCGATCCATTGGATCTTACGTTCAACTTCCTGAGTGAATTCTCCTGAATAAATTCTGTCTATATCAAGTAAAGCCTTATTGGTTTCCTGCTGGGCTTGAAGGAAAACAAATTGAAAAATAAATAGAAGGCTTAGCCTTAGGGTTGTTGATTTTTTCATCTAAATTATGTTTTTATATTTATCTGTTTTAGTATTCTAATATTCTTATCTGTTTTTCTAATTATGGATACTTTACTATTACTCGATTTGCAATTTATACCTTAGCAATAATCCACTAAGGTCAGACCTTAAAAACTTCGCCTGCTTTAGACGATTATTCTCGGGGTCGATTACAAAATTCTCGGCTCCCCGAAAATCAGTTTTTTCAAGATTGCTCCCTTCAAAGAGGGCGGCCTCCAGATCACTGTTTTTAAAGCTGGAAGAATCGAGATCTGCCTCAGAAAAATCAACATGATGCAACTGGCAGGACGAAAATGTTGTGGAAGGCATGTTGACCTGATAAAACGAACTGTTATCAAGGACACAATTATCAAAGCCCACTGACAGTCCGAACTTGTTACAATTCTCAAAACCGAGGCCCAGCATTTTACAATCCTTAAAAGTACTATCCTGAAATAAGGCCCCGTTGAGCTTGGCTAAACTAAGGTTGCAATCGTTAAAATGACAATCGACAAAATCCATTAGAGAAAGATCTGCTTCAGAAAAATTACAGGTGATAAAGGTGCAGGCTTCAAAGTCAGCATCAAGCATTTTTCCATCTGAAAAATCTTTCCTTTTAAATGTTTGTTCATTAAAATACTGTTCTTTCATTATAACTTTCTTAAAAATCACCAACTGTTTTTATTACTTCCTAAACATCCTATTCATTGCGATAATGCCCATTGCAGGGTTGTAAAAACCAAGGCTAAGTTCCCTATTTAAAACTTTTCAAAGGTAACTCGGCCTTTTTTAAGCCTTTTCCAGAAACGGTTAAACTCATCTTCCCTTCGAGTGTGGTAGACTGAACCAGCACAACTAATTTTCCACTAAATAGGTGCATAGTGGGTAAATGAAACATCTCCAATGAAGTGGCATCACCATTGCATGCTGCCCGATAAGATCCGGCTCCCTTTACTTTGAATTTTAACTGGTTGGTTGCTGTTGGACATAAATTCCCGTTCTTGTCAACCACTGATACTGTAACAAAGGCCAGATCTTTTCCATCTGCCTTTAGGCTGGTCCGGTCAGCCTCCATTTTGATTTGATAGGGCTCAGTGGCGGTGCTGATTTGTTTCGATAGTTTTTGATTTCCATTTTTATCATAGGCAACCACTTTGATGGTACCAGGTTCATAGGTAACATCCATCCACATTAAACGGTAACGGTTTTGAGGGCTGGAATCATTTTTTCTCTGAATGCCCATGCTTTTATCGTTCACAAAAAGCTCGGCACTAGGATAATTCGTATAAGCAAAGACCGGAGTCACTTCACCTTCTCTTCCCTCCCAGTTCCAATGAGGAAGTATGTGCAGGGTTTCCTCTTCAGTATTCCATCTGCTGCGATACAGATAATACCTGTCTTTGGGCAAACCTGCCAAATCGCAAATGCCAAAATAAGAGCTTCTCGATGGCCACATTTCATCATAAGGAGTTGGCTCTCCCAAATAATCAAAACCTGTCCATACAAACTCGCCTATTACCCAAGGCTTGTCATCTTGCAAAACAAAATCATCATCGGGTACATTAGACCAGTCGCAATATTCCAAATCATAAGATGAAGACTGAAAATCATCA
Organism: uncultured Flavobacteriaceae bacterium; assembly: GCA_964586115.1. Lineage (GTDB taxonomy): Bacteria > Bacteroidota > Bacteroidia > Flavobacteriales > Flavobacteriaceae > Lutimonas. The sequence continues at coordinate 8,232 of CAZPHF010000074.1, forward strand.
TACTGCTTCATTGCAGCCTTTTCAACCGGAAATTTATAGATACCCCTTGAACTTACCGTTGAGGCCGTTTCGGACCCCAGCAAAAAGCCTTGTGGAAATCTATCATAGGCTTCTTCATACAAATGCAATCTGTAATTCAAGCCGGGGACGTCCAGCAAGGCACCAAACCCAGATTCCATGGTAGCCTTTACCTGATCCATTCCAACGGTTACTGGCCTTGTCGGATCTTCTCTGTGAAAAATATCCTGTAACCATTTAGCTCTTTTCACTCCTTCTGCTCCCCATTGGTCAGGCACCTCATTTCCTGAACTCCACATCACAATGCTAGGATGATTTCTTGTCGCATGGATCAAGTTTACTACATCTTTTTCTGCGTCTGTTTCAAAAAATCGGTTATAGCCATTTTCAACTTTTGGCTTGGCCCATTCATCAAAACTTTCGGCCAAAAACATAAAGCCCATTTCGTCGCAGAGCTCCAGTTGCTCCAACGAAGGCATATTATGAGAACTTCTTATAGCATCTACCCCCATGTCTTTCAAAATAGTTAATTGCCGTTTAAGGGCTGCCTTATTGATAGCGGTTCCCAATGGTCCCAGATCGTGGTGAAGGCAGACCCCTTTAAATTTTCTAACTTGTCCGTTAAGGCTGAATCCTTTTTGAGGTTCGTATTTAATCGACCTTATTCCAAATCGCTGTTTTACAACATCTTGTATTTTACCATCTTTATACAAATTTGAAATTGTAGTGTAAAGATATGGCGTCTCTGGACTCCATAATTTCGGATCAGAAACGGCAAGGTTCTGTTCGAATTCATGTCCAAAAAGGGCTGCTGAGGTATCAGTAGCAACAGTGTCATTCTGCTGATCAAGCACATGGGTAACAAGGCTGAACTTTTCACCTGTAACCTTGGTTTTGATATTGACTTTAGCTAGTTTCTCTGAAATAAAAGGTGTGGTGATATAGCTGCCCCACTGGTCTATACTTTCCTTATTTTTAACGATCAAACTCACCTTTCTGTACAATCCTGCTCCTGGATACCAACGTGAAGAAAGTGCTCTGTTGTTCAATTGAACAGCTACTGTATTTTTGTCTTTAGTAACATATTCAGTGATATCAAAATAAAAATAGCTATAGCCATAATTCCATTGGCCTACCTTCTTGCCATTGATAAAGACCTTGGGTTCACTCATCGCTCCTTCGAACAAAATAATAACCTTTTTTCCTTCTTCAAATTCTGGTAATGAAAACTCATTTCTATACCAAGCCTGACCAATATGGGGTAAGGCTCCTGTTCTACCCGTTTTTTCAGTAGCAACTTCTTCAGAATTCTGCTCAATCTTTACCAATTGTTTATCAACCTCCTTGTCAAAAGGCCCATAAATGGCCCAGTCATGAGGAACGCTGACTGTCTCCCATTTACTATCATCAAATTCCACATTAAAAGCCCCGCTTTCATCACCTTTTTTAAATTTCCAATTTGCATCAAGTTCCATCATAGTTCTTTCCTGAGAATGGATCAACATGGGTAGCATCAAAATTGTTGTCAAAACCCTTATATTAAAATATGATTGTTGCATAAACGTGAAGTATAATAATCTATCCAAATATATTATCAATGCATGACCAAACCTACAATTTACAGCAATAAGATTTCTATTATTATCATTGATCAAAAAATGAATCCATCTTCATTAAAGGTAAAAATCGGCCCTTGGGGAAACTTTCTTTTTTTTCGAAAGTCACAAAACCTTGTTTGTTATAAAAGGATTCTGCGTTTGGGTCAGCGAGTACCCATATAGGTTTTTCCTTGCATACAAAGGCAGCAAGGGCTTCATTCAAAAGAGTCTTACCATATCCCTTTCCAATATAATCGGGTAAAATCCAAAGATGCATAATCTCATAATGATTTCCCTGATCCTTGATCGAACAGAAACCCATAATTTCAGACCCAAACTCCATGATCACTATTCCTTGGGTATTCAAATCTGTCTCAGTCAAAGTCAGGTCATCAAGCCATTGCTCCATCCATTGCTCAGGATATCCCCAATATTTTTTAGACATTACACTGATGCGGTTAAGTGCATTTAAGTCAGCTATAGTAGCCTTTCTCATTTTCATATTTCCTGAAGTAAATATTCTCTAAAAATCAGTAAAACGCCAGAGTTTTAAACATCTCTTGGGCTTTTACTTTATAATAATAACGGCAAGAATTACAAAACATAAAGCCCAACTCACCTATTCATTCAATTTCCCATAGTATAATACATCCACCAATTCACCAGACGATGTTCTATAATCACTTCGAAGTTTTCCTTCTATTTCAAAACCGCATTTTTCTGCTACTCTTCTTGAAGGTAAGTTGCTTTCATGGGTTCTTAAAAATAACTTTTTAAAGCCGTGATGCGTAAAACAATACTCACATAACACATCTAAAGCTTTTGAAGTAATTCCCTTACCCGTATAATCTCCATCTATAAAAAAGCCAACCTCCGATTTAGGTATTCTCCAATCAATATTTTTTAGGTCAATAAAGCCCACCATCGATTCGGACTGTGTATCGATGATCACATAGGCGAAGTAGATTTTATTTTCGATACCAACTTCTATTTCTTTTAAGAATATACGGGTCTCTTCCTTATTTGAAGTTCGTGAAACCGTGCCTGCAAAAAATCTTTCCAATCTTTCCCTGTTTTTCTGAACTAGGGTGAAATAATCCTCCAGATCAGATTTTTCAATGAGCCTTATGGTATAATTTTCAAATTTCATCTTAATTTAAATTGTTTTGTATCTGATATCATAATTGAAAAATATCATGTAGCCTTGCTATTCTGAACCCGTTTTTCAGAACGGTTTTAGAGGCGTTACTTTGTGGATTCAACAAAGGGTTTGTATGGTTAAAATGTATAAAAATGATCTTATCTTTTTCTTCCGGATCCATCGTTTTAAACTTCTCCATGCTCTCTATAATAAAGGGATGCGGAATCCCTGAAATGTCTCGGTTATTGATCTCTTTTTCATCAAAAAAAGTTGCGTCAAGAAAGGCATAGTCTACTTTCTTTATTTCTTCAATAATATCCAACTCCCATTTTTCCCATTTGTCAATATCCGGAATGAACAGAGCACTCTTATGTGGTCCTCTAATCACATAACCCACCGTTTCTGAATATTCATCCCGATGAGGCACTTGAACTGCTCTTACTTTAAGATGAGAAGTTAGAGAGACCTCCTTTTTATCTTCAATGTCTTTAAGGATGATATTATGATTCATTACCAATTGACTCCAGGGTCCGTTCGTTTCTAAAAACAACTTCATTTTGGCCATGGTATATACAGGTACTTCGTTTGCGCTCATGGCCTCTTTTCCCAAATACATCAATCCTGTATAGTGCCCAATATGTGCATGGGTAAGAAATATACCATCCGGAGTTTCACTGGCTCCATCAGCACTAAATCTTGCAAGGGCTTTCATTTGTGCGGTCATATCTGGTGTGGCCTCAAAAAGATATTTCTTCCCAAACTTCTGATCAATCAATCCTAAAGAAACAACTTTACGATCCGGATCAGGATAATCAAACAGGTCTTCGCAACAAGCTTTCTGACAAGCCGCATGAGGAGATCCTGCATCCTGAACTGTACCCAAAACTATTAAATAGGTACCTTCTTTGTTATCCATACTAGAAACTTCTTGATGCTTAACTTGATCTTGACTGTAAATATGTAAAGTATATCCGATAAGGAGAAAAGTCAACACGGCAGTTTTAATGACCGTAATTATTTTATGATTCATCATTGTATAATTTTGAATGTTTCTGTGCCTTTTATACTCGCGTACTTAAAAATATGATGGCGGATAAAATCCCTATCTAAAATAGCGCATTTTAATGACATCTGTGTTATAACTTTCCCTGTCTGTATTTATCGATTATCCTACAAAGGTTAAGAAGTTTATACTTCCGAAATAAATACTATCCAACTCCATGAGGTTAGAGCGTCAGGAATAAAAGGCATATTGGCATCATTAAAATAAAATTTATTTTTCTTCTTAGCCTTTATAAATAGGCTCAAAAACAGCCTAAAACAAAAAATTTTAAAAATAAATGTTAAGTTTACTTGACAATTAAACAAGTTTACTTACATTTGTGTCAAGTTTACATTACATTATATCAAATTATATTTACACATGGAAGAAAAAAATTATAACACACAAATCAAAAAAAACACAAAGAATCTGGCGATTTATACCGCCTTATGGACGGTTTCAATGGCTATTGCCACATTTGGACCAAAATTTATTTGGGAAGAGAACAAAACGCTCACTTTTATTGGAGTCTTTGTCAATGCCATATTCGGAATTTTTATGATTCTGGCTAACATCAAACATTTGAAGGGCTTAGATGAACTTCAAAAGAAGATACAATTAGAAGGTATGGCTCTTGCCTTAGGAGTTGGAGTCGTTGGAGGACTAAGCTATTCGCTTTTAGATACTACAAATCTTATCGCCCAAGATGCTGAAATTTCATATTTGGTCATTTTAATCTCTCTTACCTATTTGGCAAGTGTAGTGATCGGTCAAAAACGATACGCATGAAAAATAGACTCAAAGTACTTCGTGCAGAAAATGACCTGACCCAAGCCGATCTTGCTGACAAATTAGAAGTGTCAAGGCAAACCGTCAATGCCATTGAAAAGGGTAAATTTGATCCAAGTTTACCATTGGCTTTTAAAATCTCTAAACTATTTGAAATGTCAATAGAGGCAATATTCCAAGTAGATTAATCGATCATCCATGACTAAATTATGGAGGTAATTATTCTATTACCTCCATAATATGTTTTTACTAATCTTCTTTTATTCCTGATAAGC
>CAZPHF010000075.1:0-12896 GCA_964586115.1 uncultured Flavobacteriaceae bacterium
AAGGCCTATTTGATTTTCAAAAATAATTACATTGAATTAATATTAATTCATGTACTTATTCAAATTTAACTAATTCAAATTAAATCATATAACTGCCTGGAAACTAAATTCCAATTCGATATCAAGTAGCAAGATCAAACATTGAGATAAGAAATTATTGCCTATCATTTTATGAATAAATATCCTTTTTTATGTATCTTGATTCCAAATATTATCAATACGAATTATCTCTCTTCATCAAATACAATTGTCATATGAATGCTTTAAAATCAATGCTATTCTTACTGTTAATCGGAATAAGCAGTATCACACTAGCTCAGTCTGATGAGCCTACCGAATCCATATCCTTAGCAAATAAAAATATTTTAGTCGTATGGGGTGGATGGGATGGTCATCAACCCCAAAAATTCGCAAAAAAAGTAAGTAAATGGGCAAGATCTGTAGGTGCTTATGTTACAGTTTCAGATTCTTTAGGCATCTATACTGACAAGGAATTCATGGAAAAACAAGACCTTATCATACAGTATTGGACCATGGGTACGATCACTGACGATGAAAGTAAGGGATTGATTGAAGCAATAAAAAGTGGAACAGGTCTGGTGGGTTGCCATGGGGGTATAGGCGATTCCTTTAGAAATAACACTGACTATCAATACATGGTTGGAGGCCAGTGGGTAACGCATCCCGGAGGAAAGATCAATTATAAAGTTGAAATTGGACAAACAAATGACCCAGTGACAAATGGAGTTGGTGATTTTGAGATATTCAATACTGAACAATACTATATGCATGTTGATCCCAACGTTAAGGTATTGGCGAGAACGACCTTTTCAGGTGAGCACGATCAATGGATAAAAGGAGCTACCATGCCAGTAGTTTGGAAAAAAATGCACCAAAATGGCCGTGTATTTTATATTTCTATCGGGCATAATCCTGAAGATTTTGACCATCCTGCGGTATGGACCATGTTAACCAGAGGGATTGACTGGGCAGGTAATGGTAAGAATCTTTTGAATTAAATTAAAACATTTCAATTACTTTTTCCTATCATCTATTGAAAGGATAAACCATCTATTTGTAAATTTTTTTTAATATAAAAAACTGTATTTTTATGCTTAGTAAACCAAGCTTCCTTGAATAAATTAATAGGTTATAGCATTCTTTTCTACTTGATGTCAATGATTCTGCCGAATCAATGTCAGGCCCAAAAAACAGATACCATCGTTCATGTAAATGGAAACATCTTAACCGGTGATTTTAAAAGAATGAATTATGGCGTCGTTACCTGGAAAATGGATGGAATGGGGACCATATCTCTTGAAGAACCCAAGATTCAAACTATAATTTCAAGTAAAATATTTGAAATTAAAATGGAAAGTGGCAGGATCTATTTCGGATCATTCGAAGCGAGTGAAGAGCCAAGAAAGGTTAATCTCATTTTGCTAAATGAGAATGTTGAAGTAGAAATCAACGATATTGTAGAGGTCTACCCTATTAAAAATAGTTTTTTGACACGTTTAAGTGGCAACTTCAGTTTGGGAGCGAATTATTCAAAAGGAAGTAATGTAGCAACCCTAGTTTTCTCAGGAAATATTGATTACAGAAAGAGAAACAGTGGCTATAGCCTGGTTTGGGATACGAATGACACCTATCAGGGTGACACTTTGAGTGCGAGCAAATCGGATATTTCATTAGCCTGGCAAAGAACTTTAAACAAGGGTTGGTCTGTCGACTTTGCTGTTGGAGCAAGTTCAAACCTCCAACTGGGTACAGACTTAAGATGGAATTTAACCGCAGCAGGAATTAAAGATTTGGCTTATAATGAATGGAATCGTTTATATGTCGCCGCCGGAATTAATGCATCTAAAGAAATTCCTGTTGGTGATGGGGAGACCACAGATGATCTGGCTGGGCTTTTCCAATTAAAATGGAAGGTCTATAAACTCACGGGTGCAAAAGTCTGGATAGATGCGGATATTAGCTACCTTCCTTACCTTACTACTAACAGAAGCAGGCTTACCCTTAATTTGAACCCAAAAGTGAGTATTTTTAGTAATAATTTTAAAGTTGGTTTTAATTTTTATTACACTTATGACAGTCAACCGCAAAATGCAGATGCTTCCAATGACGACTACGGCCTAAATCTACAGTTTACTTATTCCTTAAATTAAGTTTTTTTCAACCATCCTCATTATTTTAAGCATTCTATTGACCACGGTTAATCAATTCATTGATTTTGGTTAATGCGTACCCTATTTCTTACACTTAACTTTATAGTCAGGTAGATTCAAGTTAATCATATGTGATATCCTGTAAACTGATCAAAAACAATTGCAGTTTCACTGTGTCGTAAAAAAATTTGGCGCTATCAAAGGAAATTATATGAATTAAATAAAACAGTTTATTATGAAAAAAGAACTTATTTACAATGTCGATCTACATTTTGAACATGAAAACTGGGAACGAGAACTCAACTTTTGGAAAGATGAATTAAAGTCCTTTCATATAAGATTAGAAGAGCTTGTTATGAGATGGACTGATCAAGACGTATTGGCTGAAATTGAAAAATTTCAAAATCAATTTATGATCCAGGAAGAAGAATTTGATTCCATTGAGAATCAAATTGCTATGCATGAAAAGAACATGGCAGAGCATTATGAAAAAAATGAAGATGTGCTAAATAAAATGTTCGTTAGCCAACATCTAACATTAAGAGAAGTAATGGAAACAGAGAGGAATCTCTATAACAACCTGAAAAAGGATTTTTTCCGTTTTATGTCAAAATATATGTAAGTAGCTAAATGACGAAATTCTTTTAACTAATCAATCAGATGTAGATTTTATACAAGTGCAAGTCACTCTTGAAATCAGTGACTGGCTATGGTTGATGTTGACCAGACGATTCAATCTCTGATGGAAACATTTCGGACAATTAGAAAAAAGTTCAAGATCCCAGGTGTCGGCAAATACACGACCGGCACTCAGGGATATGCCATAATCAAGGACTTCTTCGAGAGAATTCAGTGAAGGTTTTTCAAAATCACCCTGTTTCATCAAAACATCCATAGCGCCGTTTCCGGGCCTTACGGGGATAAGGGTACAACAATCAACTCCCACTTCAAAAGCGAGTTCGAGTGATTTTTTTGCCCAATAAACACCTTCTTCTTCACTCATAAAAGGAGGTCTTAACAGAATAAAGGCACGGGTCTTTATCTGATGCTGATCCAAAAATTTTACCGCCTTTACAAAATCATCGACAGTCATTTGTTTGTTCAGCTTTCTCAAAATATCGGGATGAACAGTCTCCAATCCGATGGCCACTTCAAGCTCAGCATCAAGCATATCGTTAAAATTCAGACAGCTTGAATTGATTAGTTTGGGATGCGCTTCAACAACGACAGTGTCAAAACCGGATACCAAAGAAGCTATAGCTGCATGGTCTTGAACAGGTATCGCCTTTTCATCAAAAAAACTACCACTATTGTATAGTTTGATCTGCTTTACATCAGGCATTTTTTCCAAGGCCCATTTGATCTGCTCAGGGACGGCACCTATGGCTACTGAATCCTCTATTGTATTCTTCCAAAGGTCACACATCAAGCATCGAAAAGAACATTCTTTATTGCTAAGAAAAACAATACCCGTATCCTTCATTTCTCCTGAAGCAGCTCTTTCCTTTTCTACCAACCAGGCATATGGACGATATGGATCAATTTTATTTCGCTCAGGTCTGTTGGATACAATCCAGTTACTGTTCAGTAATCTCTCATTCTCTTTACTCATACTTTGATAGGAATTCCTTTCTATAGGTAATATCCTTTTCCGGAAAATGCTTTTTAAAATTGTCAGTTGAGGCTGCTCCGTGCTGAAAGCGACGTTTTTCAAAAACAGGCATATCCATTCCTGTAACTGCCTTGACACCTGCTGCCACGATCTGACCCTTCAGGTCATATAATCTTTGATGATCCCAGTCGGTAAGATCGATATAAGGAATTCCTTCAGAAATCTCAATCACATTAGGGAGGGTATAAGGACTAAACCCTTCAAATTCTAAAAGATCAGCAGGGGAAAAAGTACGCATATAACCCCGGCTCAAACCACCTGAATAGGTTAAGGAATGTTTAATTGAATCAACCCCCCAACCTTCATGATATAACATCAAATTATTCAGAACACTTCGAATGGTCAGTTCAGGATTGTCTTCGATAGGATAGTCTTTAAGGTTTTCATCTCCACCATCTCCATCAATAATATACCTCCATTCCGGATACCTCGACCTGATGCTTTGAAGTAGAGATAAATTCATAGTAGCCGACTGTATATCCAGAGGTTTATAATCTTCAACCACATCAATTGCTTCCTTCCAATTCAACGATTGATAATCCAATTCAATAGGTTCAAGAAATAATTCAAGATCCAAGGCGCGCAAAAATTTTCGTGCCTGTAAAAGATCCTCTCCCTCACCCTCAACAGACAAGGTAAAGGCTTTTAAACGAGATGGGCTTTCTCCCAATTCTTTTAAAGCATGATAGAGTAAAACAAAAATAGAACCACTGTCTATTCCGGCTGAAAAAGTGACCCCTATAGGTCCTTTAGTCGCTCTAAATTGCAGCCATTTTTTAATCTCGGCATACACTGCACCGATATAGTCTTTTCCAATCTGCTCAATATCATCAGGCTTATAGGTGTTGCGCTTCGGAGCGAAGAATCTTTCGTAAATAGGATTTGGATCAGGGCAACCTAGTAGTTCTATCCTGGTCACATAATGAGCAGGAGCCATCCTGGTATAGGAAGGGTGAAACTGATCATCCAATCCCTCTTTCACAAGATGATTATAAATCACATCAATTCGTTCGGCTATGATCAACTGTGGCCCAACGGCTTGTTTGGCAATAAAATACCTGATCGGTCTGCCTATAGAACGCGCCATTCTTATCGTTTTACCCTCAACGGATATCAGACAAAACTGCCCGTCAATCTTTCGAACAGCCTCCAAATCACCAGAATTCAGAATAGTCACTGCCTCTTCATGACTCATGTTATAAATGATATTTTTCTTTGGATCCGTCAAATCCACTACTTTGCTTATATATTGACTGTTCATGATAAATGTTTAATCTTATTGTGTTATTCTTAATAATCGATTGCTAATGTACTATTCGATCGTTTTATAATAGCGTTAAATAGCTAAAATAAGCGTTTAAAACTTCTATTTATATCCTTTCCCTTTGGTGAAATTCAGGTATTGATTTCCTTGTATTTTTTCAAAAACTTCCTCCGAACCATCCGGCCATTGTATCTTTAACTCATCGATAATTGCATGATCACCTAATCCGACATGAACGCGAGGCTCTTTGTTTGAAAGATAACCACTCGTCCATTGATTGACCAAAACCTGGATTTTAGCTCCAGTTCGAACCGTTATTTTGGCTCCTATCCCAGAGGCGAGGCCTTGCTCTCCTTTAAGGCTTAAACCAAGCCAGTTATTTTCATTTCCTCCGTCATTTCTAAGTAAAGAGGCGGTAGCGATCAAATCTACATGTGAGATACTGATATCCAAATCACCATCATTATCATAGTCCCAAACAACTAACCCTCGCCCTGATCTTTTAGTAGAAAAATAAGCTCCATGCATTTTACCTACATCTTTAAAATTTCCCTTGCCATCATTTTCAAGAAGCAAGGGGTGTTGTAAGATCAATTCTTCAGCTGTTCCGTTGGCTGTAATCAGGTCCAAGTCTCCATCGTTATCATAGTCAAACAACGCGGCTCCCCAGCCACCTTTACCTGCCATCGGACCTGCAATGCCACTTAACTCTGTAATATCTTCAAACAAGCCGTTTCCTTTATTGTGATAAAGGGCTCCATATTTCAAATCAGATACAAAAACATCCAATAAACCATCTCCATCCACATCTCCTAAAGTAGCGTGCATAGAACCGGTTTCCTGTCCTTTACTATTCGCGGCAACACCACTGGCAACACCCACTTCCTTATAGGTGCCTCCATCGTTTCTGAACAAAAAATTAAACTGGTGATCGTTGGCCTGAAAAATATCCATATCCCCATCATCATCATAGTCAACTATGGTGAGTCCCATACATTTAGAATCAGGATAAAACAATCCATTCCTTTCGGTCGCTTCCTTAAAACTTCCATCAACCTGCTGTTCATACAAAAGGGAGGCCTGCCCCTTATACTCAGATGGATGAGGCATCATTCCCGGAGTTTGGGTGGATACATATAAAGGATCAAAGGCAAGAAAATTTCCAACCATAGCGTCTAATCGCCCATCCAGATTATAATCCCAAAAAGATACACCAATGCTCCATTTGGTAAACCCATTTAGTTTTTCAGGTCCGGCAAGACCTAATTTTACAGTGATGTCTTTAAAAGTTCCATCTCCATTATTGTGGTAAAACACATTAGAACCATAGTTAAGTAAATAGAGGTCTTCAAAACCATCCTGATCAAGATCTATGGCTCCTGCAGCCATACTCCACTGCAGATCATTTAGGCCGGCTTGTTTTCCAATTTCAGTAAAGGTGCCGTCACCATTATTTTTATACAATTTATCGCGACTGTTCTTAAATTCTTTACCACCCTCATCTGAAATTCCTTCAAGATAAGTCCCGCTCATCATAAAGACATCCATCAATTCATCATTGTTAAAATCAAAAACTGTAATTCCAGAACCACTACTTTCAAGTATGTTCTCATAGTTATAATCACCAAAAGTATATTTGAAATCAATTCCTGATGCCGCTGCTACGTCTGTAAACATGACATTCTGCTGCGCCAGCAGCAAGGCTGGAAATCCTAAAAGAAATAGGCTGTAAAACAAGGGTAATTTATTCTTCACTTAATTGGGTTTTATTGAATTCTGAAAAGCCTTATGGCTTACCATCCTGGTATTATAAACTTCATGATACTTTTTCAGTATAGAGTCCTCTGGATAAACATCTCGCTCAGATGGCGGATAGGATACCATTCCATGATACGGAAGTGGCTCAACCGTATGTCCATCTGCCGTATTGAAATCTCCGTCTTTCACCCAACCTACGCTGTGTATAAGAAAATCTCTCGTCCAACCCTCTTTTAGAGCCGGAAGACTTGTTGCATCAAAATTGATTGAGGTTTCATCTCCGGCATTAGAAATAACATACTGATTATCTGAAACTTCAAGCAAAGGCATCACATCTCCATACCGCGTATACTGCCCCTTGAGATCGCGCCATTTTGTCGCGTGTTCTACTTCTGAATAATCAAACCAGTGAGGTCCGTATCTACCGCCCTTTCGATACATTTTTGAAAATCCTCTGTAATGAAGGTCAGCGCTTTTTGCTTGTATCACATTGGTGACCAAATTGCGGCCAACATCTGTATCTGCAAAGAAAATTTCATCCCAATAGATCTCCATATTTGTACGTATTCGCAAACGACGGTCTTTACTTAAATATTTACCCTTTAGATCAACAATGACTGTTTTGTCTTTACCCATTGGAAAACTAATATCAGTATCGATATGTTGCCAGTTACCTTTCTGGTTGATCACTTGTATGACTGGAAACTCCAGCTTCAGTTTATCCGACTGAGACAGGGCCACATTAATACTGGCATCTGTTGGAAAGATCCATCCTCTTAAAAATAAATGTAAGTTTTCCAATTGCCCCGCATCTCCCGGATCTAGAATCAAATCATGCATTTTTGTTATACCCTGAAATTTACCAGGTTCCAAATTAGAGATATATTGAGCGTCATTTGCCAGGATCATTGGAAGCATATCCCGACCAAGCTCATCTGTAGCCGATATAGGTGCATGTTTCTTATCTACCTGAAACAATTGCATCCCGGGAAATGGTGGTGGGCCAAACTGTTCGGGAACAAAAATGTCTACTTCTTTCGGATGATCCACAGCCACTAATTCAATTTGATCCATATATATGGTCTCCCACAATTCGGAGGTAATTTGAATCGAGTATACTCCCTCTTTTGCCACTAATTGATGTGCTTCGATCTTTATATAGTCATCCGAAGCGGCAGCAAAGGCATATTTGGTAGTTCCTCCCATAATGCCCAAAGGCATACCCAGAGCACTCCTCCAGGTGATATCTTTTACGAACTCATATTCTTTTCCGTTCCAAGTATACAAAAAAGGACACGATCCTTTCAAAGTCTGCGATTCGATCAAGGCTTGATCCGAATCGGGTAGTAAAATATTTTGGGGCACCCCATTGGTCCAAATAATCCTGATGATATCAGCTTTTGATCTGTTTCCAAGTCCAAAATAAATGTCAGGATCGGTAACGACCATACTTTGATACAAATCTCCGGCACGCATCTCAACCTTCGCACCTATACCAAAATAATTATTTTTGGCACTACCCGTTCTTAAACCAACAAGCTTCATATTGACATAATGGTTCATGTTACCCCCATCATTTCTCAATAATTTGACTCCTCCATTAGAAAGTGCCAGTAGTATATCCCTATCACCATCACCGTCAAAATCAGGCACAGCAAGCTGAATACCGTCGTATCTTTGCTGAGGCAGAATTTCTGAAATATTCTTAAAACCACCTGAGCCATCATTGTGATACAATTGCAGACCTGAGCCATCTTTTTCTATTGATTCTCCCAGAAGCAACACATCCTGAAATCCATCATTGTCAAAATCTAAGAATTCAACATCACGTATCTTTAGGCCTTCAATTCCCATAAACATCAATGTCATATCTGAAATTGTTTCAAATTTCCCCTCACCCGAATTCCTGTAAAGTCTACTTTTTTCTCCCTCGAGGGAGCCTATAAACACGTCCAGAAAACCATCATTATTATAGTCTGCTACTGCAATAGAACTACTTCCTGTTTCTGATCCAAGTCCCGAATTGTGCAATACTTCAAACTTGCCCTGACGCTGATTAGTATAAATAAGGTTCGTTCCGTTTTTATTGATAGTGATCAGATCAATATCCCCGTCATCATCAAAATCACCAAATGCAGCATCCAAATTATTTTTCGTTCCTTCATTAGAAAGTCCTGTCTCATTTCCCATTTCTTCAAATGAACCATCTCCATTATTTCGAAATACCTTGTTGCCTTCCGCGGCAGCCTGAAAAAGATCAAGATCTCCATCCTGGTCCATATCAAAAAATAATACCTTATTCACACCCGTACCATATATTTTTGACGCTTCAGTTTTGTCTTCAAAGATACCTTTGTCAGCATTCCGGTATAACAAAGATGTATTCTCAAGATTCACATATAGATCGAGAAAACCGTCATTGTCAACATCAGCAAATATTGCTCCGGTTTCCTTTCCTGTGTGCTCCAACCCCACTTGGTCAGCAACATTCTGAAAACCACCAGGAGAATTGGAAAAGAGATAATGTTCATATGATTTCTTTATAGGATCAAAACTCCCAATATATATATCAGTTTTGCCATCCCCGTTGTAATCGGCAGTTCGTATATGCGCCGTATTTTTATACTCTTTCTCTTCCAATTCCTGCGATGCTGAGACCTGCAGCCCTACTTCAGTTGTAACATCCTTGAATTTTATGACCTCCAAAACAGATCTGTCATCCAAGGACTCATTGCTCACCTGCCGGTTATATGTGATGAGTGGAAATCCAATTAGAGAACCTCCAGGTCCCTTCAAATCGTTAATACCAGATTGGTAGGCAAAAGAAACCTTCATATAATTATGAAATATGGTAAAGCTAATAAGCGCCTTGTCAGTATCCGGTTTTTGCAACAATTCTATGGTTTGCACATAGTATTCCTTGGCCTCCTTTGGAAATTCAGGGAACTGTTTTTGAATGATTTGCAAGCGCTCAATAGCCTTATCAGCAGCAGCATCTATGATCAAGACTTCTGTGAGTTGCAACTGAGGGACCAAATTATCCGGAGCATATTCAACAAGTTGTTGTAGGTAAGTCTTTCGGTTTTGCTCAGCTAGCTCTCCGGTTTCGGCTGAGTACAATTCAGCGAGATCATAAAGAATTTTAACATGTCCTGGTTCGGTTTCCTCGGCCTTCTGCAATACTTTTATCGCTTCCTCCCGCCTTCCGTCCATTTGATAAACCGTTGATAACAATAATTTCACATCGGCATCATTGGGATCTACCTTTCCGGCTTTAAATAGCTGCTCTTCTGCTTCTTTATATTTTCCCATCCGCAGATATACCAGACCCAGATTCGCGTAGCCTAATTTATCATCCGGAGCCAATTCGATCATCTTAAGAAATTCGTTTTCAGCTTCTTCAAGTTTAAATTCTTCGAGATATGCCAGCCCTAGGGTCTGGGTAGTCATCATTTCTATTGCTTTTTTTCGCTTGTCAGCCTCAGACTCTTTACAGCCAAAGAAACTAACAAACATCAATAGTAGCAGACATGAAACGGCAATGTTCTTCATTGGTTCAAAGTTAAGTAATAAATAACTATTTGTTTGAATTATTTTCAGCAGAGCAGGCGAATTATTCCTTTATTATCAGGAGTTCCCCTGTGTTTTTTAATCGTCCCCGAGAATCAAATTGGACGGCACCTGTAAGCCCCTGATAATTGATTTTCGACATACTTTTCTGCAAACTTTCAGGAAGATCCCCTGCCTGTTTCAAGGCTTCTGAGATGATCATTATTCCATCGAATGCATAGATAGCTATGGGTCCGGGTTTTTCTTTGCACTCACTAACAAAGTTCTTGTGGTATCTCTTATAATCAGGGCTTGACCGATCCCTTGAATGAATCACATTCAATTGATTGGTAAATTGCATTTCGCTTTGGGCAAAATCCTGAGATGCCTGTGCTGATAAGTTAGCATAAACAGGTATGGTTATTCTGGATGCTATAAGTTGATTTAGAATAGCTGATACAGGGATATTTCTTCCCAGAAGGATCACGGCTTCCAAACTGTTATTTTCAATTCTTGTCAGCAGGTCTTTTGATCCAGAAGACTCATAACTAATCGCCGATATACTGAGACCATCCATTTCATTGGAAGCATTGCGTATACTTTTTAAAGCTTGTGCAGCGTCATAACTCTGATCATGAACCACAAGTATTTTTTCGACTCTTTTTTTTACCCTCAGTTCTTTAAGAAACAAAGTGGCCTGTTGATCGTCAGTGGGTACCAATGAAAAATACCAGGGAACATAAGCCTTTGAAAGGCTGGGGTCACTAGCCCAAGCCGAGAGGTACAAAACTTGAGTTTTCGCAATGACCTGTTCCGCTAAGTGGGAGTTCCTGCCATCAATAGAGCCAAGAATAGCCGTGACTTTTTCTTTAAACACCAAATCAACCACTTCTCTCGATCCTGCACCCCAGGAACCCTCTACAGAACGAATGATCAGTTTTAAAGGTTTCCCATTTATACCCCCAAGATCATTGATTTCCTTTACCGCCAGTTCAGCGCTGCATCCTGCCGTTGCTGCGTTCTGTTTGTTCACCAGGAGCCCAAGCGAGATATAGGCCTCCTTGTCAACCCCATCCTGAGCGTTTATAACCATACTGGTTATGACAAACAGAACAAGGAAAGAGACTAGAACTTTTATATTGCTTAGATCTTTCAATTATAATCATTTAACCTACAGAAAAAGTTGCTCAGTAGCCCACCATTTTTCCTGTATGAGCTCTTTCACCCAGCTCAGGACTTGGACTGAATTCAAATTGACCGTTCTTTATTTCAGCCATCCATATAGCTCCTATATCATTCCAGCTTTCATCTAAAACAATCTTACCCGTCACGCCCTGGTATCCCTGAAAGGTCTTCAGATCTGTCAATACATCTCTGATCAGTACCCTATTCAAGCCAACCTTTCGGGTCGCTTCAACTATTAGATTCATCCCATCATAGGCATGGGCCGCAAACACATCTGGTTCTATATCAAATCTTTCTACATAATCCTTTTTGAAGATCTCCAATTTTTTACTTGCTGACTTGGGATTATATGGACAAGTACTGATAACCCCTTCTGCCAGATCTCCTGCGATCTCCAGAAATTCATTCGAAACGATCCGGTCGGAAGCATATATAGGTTGGGTCATACCCATTTTTCTAATTTGCTTTAGAATTAAAGCTGATTCCTTAGCATTCGCCCAAATAAGTATGGCATCGGGTGATACTCTTTTGATATTTTCCAGCTGCATGGAAAAATCGGTTTCTCCATCGTTAAATCGCTCTTCGATCATCATGGGATATCCCAGCCTTACTGCTGCTCCTGAATATTCCATTATTCCAACTCGTCCATAGCGCGTGTTGGTTCTGATCACCGCTACACGTTGATGTTTCTTCTCCTCAAAAATATGAGTTGCCAGTGCATAGCCACTTTGCCGATCATCACTGATCACACGAATGGCCCAGGGAATATTTGTTTCAGTAAATGTTGGATCCGGATCACCTGTATTGACCATCATGATCTCCATCTTAAGGGTTGCCCGTAAAGCAACATGTGAAACGATATCATCTATTGAACCCAGCCAGGCCCATACTTTTTCCTCATCCATTTTTACCACTTCATTAGCCGCTGCTCCCCAAAGCCCCACATCATTGTGAACCATCAGAGAATAAGGCAATCCCTTATATCCTCCTTTAGCATTGGCCTGTTCCAAAGCCAGCGTTGCACCATTGAGCATTTGTTGCCCAAGGGGCACCAGTGTAGAACCTTCTAAGGGACCAAGAAAACCAATCCGAACCTCCTCAAGGTCATCAGGTGCCACTTTATCTCTTCCCGCTCCATAGAATTGAACAGGCTCAATAAAGTGGTACTTATAAGCTTGTTGAAATTTCTGATATGGAAATAGTTTATCAGGGGTTTTCCCATATTTCAAATCTTTTTCCTGTGCCAATAATCCTCCAAATTGAAAAATCAAGACGCCAAGAAAACAGATCCAAAACC
>CAZPHF010000076.1:0-12677 GCA_964586115.1 uncultured Flavobacteriaceae bacterium
TGAAACGTGGTGTTGATGCATTGGCAAATGCAGTTAAAGTAACTTTAGGACCAAAAGGAAGAAATGTAGTTATTGGAAAAGCCTTTGGTGGACCACAGATCACTAAAGATGGTGTTACAGTAGCCAAAGAAATCGAATTAGAGGATCCGCATGAAAACATGGGAGCTCAAATGGTTAAGGAAGTAGCTTCCAAAACCAATGATCTTGCAGGTGACGGAACTACAACTGCAACTGTTTTAGCTCAAGCCATCGTAAAAGAAGGTTTAAAGAATGTTGCTGCAGGAGCAAATCCACTTGATTTAAAACACGGAATAGATAAAGCCGTTACAGTAATCATTGATGATCTTCATAAACAATCCCAACTTGTGGGAGATAAACTTGACAAGATCAAACAAGTTGCTTCTATTTCTGCAAATAATGATGAATCTGTTGGAAATTTGATTGCAGAGGCTTTTGACAAGGTTGGTAAAGAAGGTGTGATCACTGTTGAAGAGGCCAAAGGAACTGAAACTCATGTTGACATCGTTGAAGGAATGCAATTTGACAGAGGATATTTATCACCATATTTTGTGACGGATTCTGAAAAAATGATCACTGATCTTGAATCTCCTTACATTCTTTTATATGATAAAAAAATCTCAACAATGAAAGATCTTTTACCTGTACTTGAGCCGGTAGCTCAGTCTGGTAAGCCTTTATTGATCATTGCAGAAGATATAGACGGAGAAGCTCTAGCGACTTTAGTTGTCAACAAATTAAGAGGTTCTCTTAAAATTGCTGCTGTGAAAGCTCCTGGATTTGGAGATAGAAGAAAAGCAATGCTTGAAGACATCGCAATCTTGACAGGTGGAACCGTAGTTGCTGAAGAAAGAGGTTTTACGCTTGAAAATGCTACTATTGACATGCTTGGTACTGCAGAAAGGGTAACCATTGATAAAGATAATACAACTGTAGTAAATGGATTTGGAGATTCTGATACTATAAAGGGAAGAGTAAACCAGATAAAAGCTCAAATAGAGACAACTACATCTGATTACGATAAAGAAAAACTTCAAGAACGTCTGGCAAAACTAGCCGGAGGTGTAGCCGTCCTATATGTAGGTGCTGCAAGTGAAGTGGAAATGAAAGAGAAAAAAGACCGCGTTGATGATGCCTTACACGCAACAAGAGCTGCTGTAGAAGAAGGAATTATTGCAGGTGGTGGTGTTGGCTTGGTAAGGTCCAAACAAAAACTTGTTGACTTAAAAACTGAAAATCAGGATGAAGCAACAGGAGTTAAGATTATTGCACGTGCCATTGAAGAACCACTTCGTCAAATAGCTGAGAATGCGGGACACGAAGGATCAGTTATTGTTTCTAAGGTCCTGGAAGGCAAGAATGATTATGGATTCAATGCAAAAACAGGAGAATATGTGTATATGCACAAAGCAGGAATTATCGATCCTACTAAAGTAACTCGTATTGCTTTGGAAAATGCAGCTTCGGTTGCCGGAATGATCCTGACCACAGAATGCGCGCTAGTTGACATCAAAGAAGATGCGCCTTCAGCTGCTATGCCTCCAATGGGTGGTGGTATGCCAGGAATGATGTAGGTTGTCAATGAGACAATGAAATAATGATACAATGAAATAATGGAATTGTGTTTTTATTAAAATCAAATACCCGTTCAATGATTTGGACGGGTGTTTTTTTTATAAGGACTTTAATATTTCATCTAGATCAGAACGTTTTTTATAGTCCGGGTCATAATGCACATAAACTATATTGCCTGATCTGTCTATCAAATAGGTAGCTGGTACGGGTAACACTTTATTGTTTGTTTCATTGTATTCTTCCAGTAACTCGTTTATTTTGTCATAATACATCGGAACGGTTTCTGTAGTCACTTCAAAACCTACCTTATAATTGGTCATTATTTTATTGTCTATGTCATGAACGATCGAAAATTTATTCCCGTAGCTATTTCCAGTTTCAACTGTTTTTTCTACTTTCTCCGGACTAATCACCATTACAAAAACTCCTTTTTCTTGAAATTCCTCCAAGTGAGTTTGCAGAGAGCTCAAATGCTTTTTACAATGAGGACACCAATTCCCTCTATAGAAAATAAGTAAAATCTTTTGCTCCTTTAAAATCTCCTGAGAATTGATTAGTTTTCCATTTTGATCTTTGGCAACGATAAGAGGTGCTTTTTCTCCAACCAATAAATGCTCAGTATTTATTTGTGCCATTGATACAGCACTCACAAACATAAATAACAAGCTTAAAAATATTTTCATAATAGTAATTTTGATCTTAGACGAGGCATACCTGCTAAATTACACAGGATCTTTTGTTCCATCTAAAGAAATTCTTCCAAGTAGTATGTCAAAAAACATCCTAAAATCAGATATAAGACTCCATAAGGGATATCTAAAAGTCGCAGGTGTATTCTTTTCAAAGTAAAAATGACCGATCCAGGCAAATCCGTAACCCATCAGAGGTACAAAATACCATAGATCAAAGCGACCCATATAAATGGCCAGAAAGATCAATATAAAAACCGAAAAGGTTCCAATAAAATGAAGTATACGACAGGTCTTGTTGCTATGTTCAGTAAGGTAAAACCGATAGAATTCACTGTAAGTTTCAATTTTTTTCATAAGATCTATTAATGGTTCTTCAGAAAAAAAATAACTCTGTTTAGTCCTCTTTCAAAGCCTTTCTAATCTCTTTTGCCTTTTCAGTAGCGTGTAAATTTCTTTCAATCACATGGCCTGGTCTGCTCCATTTTTGTTTTTCTTCGGCTTCAACTAAAGATTTTCTGATCTTGAATTTACCCGTATTGTCCTTTTTCTTTTCTGTAGGAATCAAACCTAACAAAGAAAACATTTCTGAATCTTTGTCTTCTCCAGGGTTCGGCGTAGTCAATAATTTTTCTCCTGCAAAAATGGAAGAAGCACCCGCCATAAAACAAAGGGCCTGGCCTTCCTTACTCATTTCGGTTCTTCCTGCCGATAGCCTTACCGTAGTTTTAGGCATGACGATTCTGGTCGTTGCAATCATTCTGATTACATCCCAAACCGGCACGATATTTTGCTCTTCAAGAGGCGTACCTTCAACAGCAACCAGCGCATTAATGGGTACTGATTCGGGTTGTGGATCTAATTTAGACAGACTCAATAGCATTCCTGCCCTATCCTTAATTTTTTCACCCATTCCAATGATCCCACCTGAACAAACTTTCAAGGCACTCTTTCTAACATTATTCAAAGTTTCCAAACGATCCTCATAACCTCTGGTTGAAATTACTTCTTTATAGTATTCTTCAGAAGTATCCAAATTATGGTTATAATAATGTAAGCCAGCCTCTGCTAAACGAGTGGCTTGACTTTCGTTGATCATTCCCAACGTACAGCAAACTTCCATATTCAATTCACTGATACCACTCACCATTTTCAAAACACTCTCAAAATCTTCTCCTTCTTTTACATTTCTCCAGGCTGCTCCCATGCAAATACGAGATGAACCATTTTCTTTAGCACCTTTCGCTAAGTTGATGACGGTTTCATAGGGCAGTAGATCGTTCTTTTCTATCTGGGTATGGTATCTAGCAGCCTGTGGACAATAACCACAATCTTCAGGACAACCTCCTGTTTTGATGGAAATTAACGTACTCACCTGTATCTTTGACGGGTCGTGATATTCCCTGTGAACTTGTGCGGCCTCAAAGATCAACTCCATCAACGGTTTATTATATATCGCTATTATTTCTTCTTGTGAATAGGTTTTCATGTACTGATTTTTAAAATTCAAAAATAAGGAAACCTTGTGTATTAATCTAAAGAAAGTAACACACTTACTGCATTTCCTCCAAATCCAACCGCATTGATCATTACCTTTTGGATCTGCTTTGGTCTCTTACTAAGGCTACTAAAGGGAACTTCCACAAACCGCTGGTGTTTCATCATTAGAATGGCTAGTTCAAGACTCATACCTCCCGAGGCGCCCAGTGAATGTCCTATGATCCATTTATTTGAGGTCAGGGCCGGATGTGAATCTCCAAACACTTTTTTAATCGCATTGTATTCAGAACTATCTCCTTTAATGGTTCCCGGTGCATGCATAACGATCACATCGACCTGCTGGGTATCCATTCCATTTAAGGCCATTTTCATAGAACGCTGAAAGCAATCTGCATTGGTTGAAATAGATATGTTATGTTTCAATGGTTCTGTAGCATAACCAATCCCTTGAACAATCGCGAGACTCGATTTTTGTACACCGCGTTCAAGGCAGAACACCGAAGTAGCCTCACCCAAAACCATGCTATTATGGGTTTTATCGAAATCCAGACTTCTGCAGGGATAGTCATTTTGTTCCCTGGCATAAATTTTCAGTGCCCTCATTTGGGCAAGTGTAAAAGCTGTATTAGAGGCTTCACTTCCCCCTACCAAAAAACGTTCACTCATGCCACTGTTGATCCACGCAATACCGTTTAAAAGACCGTGTAAAGCCGTTGAGCAGGCAATTGAATGACTTATAACGGGTCCTTGGGTATGCAAATCATGACCTACCCATGAAGATATATTCCCTAAGGTGGTCGTAGGAGAACTCAGGGTATTGACCAGTCCTTTCTCATTTTCACTAAATTCCTTAAAATATTTCTCAAACAAGGATGTGGCTCCCCTCGACGAACCTATATTTACGCCAAATTCTTTATCCTTCCATTGGGTTTTCTCAAAAGCTTTTCTTGAACAATAAATAGCCATTAATACAGAAGGATCAAGGTCTTTATAATTCTTAATTTTCTTAAGCTCATTGATTGCCTCCCATTGCTCACTACCTATACTACTTACCAGTGCAGAGAATTTTATAAAATCCTTCTCTTTAATCAAAGACCGCTGCTCCATATAATGCTGCCAAACTTTATCTTCAGATGCACCAAGTGCTGATACCGATGCCATCGAAATAATGGATATCTTTTCTCTCATATCAAATTATTTCTAAACATTGTTCCATTACCTCATAAATCAAATCCAATTCACTATCCGTGATTACATAGGGAGGAAGTGTATAAATTGTATTACCCAAAGGCCTTAAAAACACCCCTTTTTCCATAAAAAATGAATAGAGTTTATCTCTTAAATTTCCATATCGATCCATTTTGATGTCAAGATCCAAGGCGAAAATCACCCCAGTAACTCTAGTCTGCTTTACCTTTTGATGTGACTTAATATGCTCTTCAAATTCGAGATGACGCTTATGAATTCTTTTGATAGAACTTTGAATTTCATCAGATGCCAGAAGGTTTAATCCCGCAAGCGCTGCAGTACAGGCTAATGGATTTGCAGAATAAGTATGTCCGTGAAAAAATCCTTTACTCATCTCATCATCATAGAAGGCATCGTATACTTTTTGACTGCAACAAGTAAGTGCCATTGCGGCAACCCCAGCCGTAAGTGACTTTGATAAACAGATTACATCAGGTTGAGAGTGCATATATTCTGAGGCGAAATTTTTACCGGTTTTACCGAAACCTGTCATCACTTCATCCGCAATGGTCAACACATTGGCCTCCTGGGCCATTTTAATAAGCATTTCCAAATGATCCGGGCGATACATATGCATTGCTGCTGCTCCTTGAACCAAGGGCTCGTATATAAAGGCTGCAACCTCCCCAGTGTCTAACAAAGCCTTAAAATTGCTCAGAACGGTAGTTATGTTATTTTCATTTGGGACTTCCAGCCTTTGAACAGTCAATAAGAAATCCTCAAAAGGACCATTATACACTGATAGACCCGATACAGACATGGCCCCAAAGGTATCTCCGTGAAAAGCATTGTTAAACGCAATAATTCTTTTCCTTTTTTGCCCTTGATTAAAATAATACTGTAAAGACATTTTGATAGCCACATCAACCGAAGTTGATCCATTATCTGAAAAAAATATCTTTGCCATTTTTGAAGGTAAAATAGACATTAGTTTTTCAGATAGTTCTATAGCAGGTGGATGTGTAAAGCCGCTAAATACAACTTGATCCAAAATATCAAGTTGCTCTTTGACTCTAGTAATGATCTGAGGATGGCTATGCCCATACATACATGTATACCAACTGGCAATACCATCAATATATTGCTTACCGTTCTCATCGTATAACCAGACCCCTTTCGCTTTGACAACAGGCAGGTGTTCCGGATGCAACTTATGTTGGGTCAGGGGATGCCATAAATGCTTTTTATCTCTCTCTTTTAAATTCATTATAAGGCTTCAAGTCGTGGTTTAAATAATCCTGCATACTTTCTTATGACCTTTTTATCCATTAGTGCTTCCTCATCGATCCTGCCAATTTCCTCCACAAATCCAATTTTCTTGATAATATGCTCAGTGGTTGGGTGCGCCTCTCCATTGAATATAATTCCGGAAACTTCCAAACCCCTCCTTCTTAACTCACTCAAAGTAAGTAGGGTGTGATTAATGCTTCCCAGATAATGTCTCGATACCACGATCACTTTATAGTCGTTTTTGATAAGGTCTAGAATGGTTTCCTCTTCATTCAAAGGAACCAATAATCCTCCTGCTCCTTCAATGACCAGATGATTTTCAGTGTGTGGTTCTTTTATTTCAGTAAGGTTTATATGTATCCCATCAATGGCAGCAGCGGCATGCGGGCTCATAGGTGTGTGCAGTGCATAACTATGCTCATGCATTTTCGATTTTGAATTAGAGATCAATTCTTCAACACTATGTGTATCGGTAAACTGTAATTCTCCGGCTTGCACAGGCTTCCAGTAATCAGCTTCCAGAGCTTCTACAACAATGGCTGATGCCACAGTTTTACCTACATCAGTTCCAATTCCTGTGATAAAATATTTATTCATGAAGCACTTAAAAAAATCTAGACAAAAGTACTCAATAAAAAAAGAATTTCCTGAATCTCAGTAGAAGTATTATAGCTGTGAATACAAAACCTGATCCGCTCCTGACCCAACGGAACAGTGGGGCTCAATATGGGTTTTGCATCGAAATGCTGCTCCTTCAATTTCTCTGCAATCTCCTTAACTCTTTGAGGTGATGCGATCACTGCACTTTGTATGGGAGACGAACTTTTGATAAAAATATCTTCAAGATTGAAACGCTTGATCATTTCCTTAAAATATTCAATATTACGACCCAGAACTGTCCTTTCTTCAGTGCCCATTATCATCTCTACCGCATATTGTATTGTTAGCACAGTATGAAGTGGCATAGCGGTTGTATAGATAAAAGATCTCGCAAAATTTATAAGGTACTGAATGAGTAGAGGATCTCCGGCAACAGTGGCTCCATGGCAACCCATGGCTTTTCCAAAAGTATGTATTCTAGCAAAAACAGAAGACTCAAGCCCCTGCTCAACCACCATACCTTGTCCTTTAGGTCCAAATACTCCCGTTGAATGAGCTTCATCAACAATCAGTTTAAAGTCTATAGTTTCCGACAACCGGGACAATTCCTTTAACGGAGCACTATCTCCATCCATGGAGTAAATAGCTTCCACAACAACATATATCTCTCCTTCTGTATGGGTGCTTTTTATTTTTTGTTCAAGATCCTCCAGATTATTATGTTTGAAACCGAAAGCTTTGGCATTCGACAGTCTGATCCCATCTCTTATTGAAGCATGAGAAAATTCATCATAAAAAATCCTGTCTCCTCTTTGCGGAACAGAAGACAATAAACCTAAGTTGGCATCATAGCCCGAATTAAAAAGCAAGGCTGCGTCAGTCTGGAAGAATTGAGCAAGTTGTGACTCCAATGCTTCATGAAAAGAAAAATTCCCAGACAACAACCTTGAACCTGCACTGCCGTTAAGGGCTTCACTGGTCTCTAACTTTTTTCTTACTTTATGAAATAGAGGTTCATTTTTTGAAAATCCAAGATAATCATTGGAGGAAAAATCAATAAGATCAGTTCTGTTAGGCAGGCTTCTCAAACTGTCACTCAGCCGACGCACTTCCAATTTATTAAGCAGATTTGAAGGAAAATTCATTTGGCTAAAATAAAAAAAAACGGGTAATAACCCGTTTTTAAAATCATTTAAGCTTGACCCGTTGGCCCATAATTCATGGGAACCGGGGGTTGCTCATAATCCTTAATTTCGCCATTATTAGCTTCAAAACGATTTATATTTTCAGCTAATGCTTTGGCCAGTCTTTTGGCGTGTTGTGGTGTTAAAATAATTCTTGATTTCACCTTTGACTTAGGCGAACCCGGCATGACATTGATAAAATCTACAACAAATTCTGAAATAGAATGATTGATAATGGCAAGATTTGCATAAGTGCCATCAGCTGTTTTCTCATCTATCTCAATATTCAACTGATTTTGTTTTGTTTCTTTTGACATGACTGACATTTTTATTCATAAAAAAGGCACGATATATCGTGCCTTAATTGTTTGTTATCCTTCTAATTCATCTTTCGAACCAACGATGATATGATCGTATTCTCTCATTCCTGTTCCTGCAGGGATTCGTTTACCAACAATCACATTCTCCTTCAATCCTTCAAGATAATCTTCTTTACCACTTACAGCAGCCTCATTCAGTACTTTGGTTGTTTCCTGGAAAGATGCAGCCGAAATAAATGACTTCGTTTGAAGCGATGCACGCGTAATACCTTGTAAAATTGGTTCCGCTGTTGCTGGAATAGCATCACGTGCGGTCATCAGGTTCTTATCATTTCTTCTCAAAATAGAATTCTCATCTCTCATTGCTCGAGCTGAAACAATCTGTCCTTCTTTAAAATTATCAGAATCACCTGATTCTTCAATTACTTTCAATCCATAAATATTATCATTGATTTCCATGAAATCATTCTTATGTATCAATTGGTTTTCAAGGAAAATGGTATCACCTGAATCAATAACTTTCACCTTACGCATCATCTGTCTTACAACAACTTCAAAATGTTTGTCATTGATCTTCACCCCTTGCAAACGGTATACTTCCTGAATTTCATTCACCAAATATTCCTGAACCTTTGCAGGTCCCATAATATTCAATATATCGGTAGGTGTAGTTGCTCCGTCTGACAGAGACATTCC
This sequence comes from uncultured Flavobacteriaceae bacterium, assembly GCA_964586115.1. GTDB lineage: Bacteria > Bacteroidota > Bacteroidia > Flavobacteriales > Flavobacteriaceae > Lutimonas. The sequence goes on from CAZPHF010000076.1 coordinate 9,061, forward strand.
TGCTTTTACAAAGTCATTTTCCTGAACAAGGATCTGGTTAGATAATTTCACCAAATACTTTTTAATATCACCCAGTTTAGACTCCACAATAATCTCTCTGTTTCCTCTTTTGATCTTACCAAATGAAATCACACCATCAATCTCAGAAACAACAGCCGGATTGGATGGGTTTCTCGCTTCGAACAATTCTGTTACCCTTGGAAGACCACCCGTGATATCGCCCGCTTTACCAGACTTACGAGGAATTTTTACCAAGATCTGTCCTGGCTCAATCTTTTGACCTTCTTCAATCAATAAGTGAGCACCTACTGGCAATGAATAAGATCTTTGTGTTTCTCCTTTTTTCGTTTGAACGTGCAAGGTAGGAATCACTCTTTTCTTCTTCGCATCAGAAATTACTTTCTCTTTAAATCCGGTTTGTTCATCCATCTCAACCTGGTAAGTAACGCCTTCAGTAACGTCTTCAAACACAGCCTTACCTCCAAATTCCGAAACAATTACCCCATTATAAGGATCCCATTCACAAATAAGGTCACCTTTTTTCACTTTAGTTTTATTACTTACAAAAATATGTGAACCATAAGGAATGTTATTTGTGCTTAAAACAATACCAGAGGTTTTATCAAAAATCTTAAATTCACTGGTTCTTGAAATCACAATTTTAACCGGTTTCCCTTCATTGTCTGTTCCGTCTACAGTCTTAAGATCATCAATCACAAGATCTCCACCGTGATTGGCAATCATATTGTTGTCTTCAGAAATGTTTCCTGCAATACCACCTACGTGGAATGTTCTTAATGTTAACTGTGTACCTGGTTCTCCAATTGACTGTGCGGCTACAACACCTACAGCTTCACCTCTTTGAACCATACTGTTTGTTGATAAACTTACTCCGTAACATTTTGTGCAAATTCCCTTTTTTGCTTCACAAGTAAGGGCAGAACGCACTTCAACAGCGTCAAGTTCAGCTGCTTCTACTTTCTTCACAGATTCCTCTGTAAACAATTCACCAGCTTCTATGATCAACTCATCTGTCGTTGGATTATAAACATCATGTAAAGAAACCCTTCCGAATATTCTTTCAGCAAGTGATTCTACGATCTCATCATTATTTTTAAGCGGTCTTACTTCTAATCCTCTTAAAGTACCACAATCCTCTTCATTGATAATCACATCTTGGGCAACATCAACAAGTCTTCTTGTAAGGTAACCTGCATCTGCAGTCTTTAAAGCCGTATCCGCCAAACCTTTTCTCGCACCGTGTGTTGAGATAAAGTACTCAAGAATCGATAATCCTTCTTTAAAGTTCGAAAGAATAGGATTCTCAATAATCTCCCCACCACCAGCAGTCGATTTTTTAGGTTTTGCCATCAATCCACGCATACCGGTAAGCTGTCTGATCTGTTCTTTAGATCCCCTTGCACCAGAGTCAAGCATCATATATACAGAGTTAAATCCTTGTTGATCTTCTCTTAGACGCTTCATGGATAATTCGGTCAACCTGTTATTGGTAGATCCCCAGATATCAATGACCTGGTTATATCTTTCCTTATTGGTCAACATACCCATATTATAACTTGCCATAATAGAATCAACTTGCTTGTTCGCAGCATCAATCATATCATACTTCTCTTCAGGAATAATAATATCACCTAAACTGAATGACAAACCACCTTGGAAGGCAAATTTATATCCCATGTTTTTGATATTATCAAGGAATTCCCCAGTAGTTGGCACATCAGTAACCTTTAATATATCACCAATAATATCTCTTAAAGATCGTTTGGTCAATACGTCATTGATATATCCAGCTTTTTTAGGTACCACCTCATTAAACAACACTCTACCTACGGTTGTTTTTATAATCTGAGTTACTAGTTCTCCGTTTTCATTAAAGTCCTGTCCTCTCACCTTAATACTTGCATTAAGGTCAACTTTTTTCTCATTAAATGCGATTTTCACCTCTTCCAATGAGTAGAAAGTAGTCCCTTCACCTTTCACCTTATATTCTGGTGTAGAGATACGTTCTTTGGTCATATAATATAGACCCAATACCATATCCTGTGAAGGTACAGTAATTGGTGAACCATTTGCAGGGTTCAGGATATTATGTGAGGCCAGCATCAACAACTGTGATTCCAAAATCGCTTCCTGCCCCAATGGAAGGTGCACTGCCATCTGGTCACCATCGAAATCCGCATTAAATGCAGTACATACCAATGGGTGCAGCTGAATAGCCTTACCTTCAATCAATTTTGGCTGGAAAGCCTGGATACCAAGTCTGTGTAAAGTAGGCGCTCTGTTTAGCAATACCGGATGTCCTTTAAGAACGTTTTCCAAGATATCCCATACTACAGGTTCCCTTTTATCAATGATTTTTTTGGCTGACTTTACCGTTTTTACAATACCTCTTTCGATCAATTTTCTGATCACAAACGGTTTGTACAATTCGGCTGCCATATCTTTTGGCAAACCACATTCATACAATCTTAATTCAGGACCAACAACAATCACCGAACGTGCAGAATAATCAACACGTTTACCCAAAAGGTTTTGACGGAAACGTCCTTGCTTCCCTTTAAGAGAATCTGAAAGTGATTTTAAAGGTCTGTTAGATTCAGTTTTAACAGCAGAAGATTTTCTTGTGTTGTCAAATAATGAATCCACTGATTCCTGCAACATACGTTTCTCATTTCTCAAGATCACCTCAGGTGCCTTGATCTCCATTAATCTTTTCAAACGGTTGTTACGGATGATTACTCTTCTGTAAAGATCATTTAAGTCAGAGGTAGCAAATCTACCCCCATCCAATGGCACTAAAGGTCTTAATTCTGGCGGGATCACCGGAACTACCTTCATGATCATCCATTCAGGCTTGTTTTCCTTACGTGTATTTGCATCTCTAAAAGCCTCTACTACATTCAATCGTTTCAAAGCTTCCATCTTACGTTGTTTGGAAGTTTCTGTATTAGCTTTATGTCTTAATTCATAAGATAAACTGTCAAGGTCAATTCTTGCCAATAATTCGATCAAACATTCAGCACCCATTTTGGCGAGAAATTTATCAGGATCATTGTCGTCAAGGTATTGATTCTCTGGAGGAAGTGTCTCTAGAATGTTCAAGTATTCTTCTTCTGTCAGGAAGTCCATTTTCTGTAATGGCTCTCCTTCTTCATTCTTGGCAATACCTGGTTGGATCACTACATAACGCTCGTAGTAAATGATCATATCCAGTTTCTTAGATGGTAAACCCAATAGGTAACCCATTTTGTTTGGCAACGATCTGAAATACCAAATATGTGCCACAGGAACTACAAGGTTGATATGACCAACTCTGTCTCTACGAACTTTCTTCTCCGTTACTTCAACTCCACATCGGTCACAGATAATGCCCTTATATCTAATTCTTTTATACTTTCCGCAGGCACACTCATAATCTTTGATAGGTCCAAAGATTCTTTCACAAAACAATCCGTCTCTTTCTGGTTTATGCGTACGATAATTAATGGTTTCTGGCTTTAAAACCTCTCCTTTAGATTTCTCAAGGATGATCTCTGGAGAAGCCAGACCAATGGTAATTTTATTGAATTTTTTTACAGTGTATTTTTCTCTTTGTC
>CAZPHF010000077.1:0-12416 GCA_964586115.1 uncultured Flavobacteriaceae bacterium
CTTGTCAAACCAACCGTGTTCTCCTAAATAAAATCCTTGATCTGAAGTGTATATTACTATAGTATTCTCGGCCAGCCCACTTTCATCCAAGTAGTCCAAAACCCTGCCAACATTATCATCTACCGAAGAAATAGTGCCTAAATAGTCTTGCATATATCTTTGGTACTTCCATCTCATTTTATCTTTACGGCTCATCTTTGGCCAATTTTTCTTGAAATCATCATTGATAATATCCAATACCTTATTATACCTGACTTTTTGCGCTTCATTTGCTCTTCCAAAAGGTCCATAATACCCATTTTTATATTCAATGACTTCAGGTAAAACGCCTCCCATAGCTTCAATGGTTTCGGGTCTGACCTTACTGTCATGGTTATACATCATATGCTCATACAAATTCATTTCGGCAGTTTTAGCAGCCGTACCTCTATTTTTATAGTCGTCAAATAAAGAAGCTGGCTCCGGAAACGTTTTTTTTGAAAATTCTTCAAATTTCTCGGGGCTGGGCCACCAGGGTCTATGAGGGGCTTTATGCAAGTACATCATCATAAAAGGCTTCTCCTTATCTCTTTTCTTATCCAGCCATCTTATGGTAAGGTCAGTGATAATGTCAGTAACATATCCTGTAATGGTAGTATCACCTTTTGGTGTGATAAAATCAGGGTTGATATAATGTCCCTGGCCCGGCAGAATCATAAAATCGTCAACTCCCTTGGGATTATTGCCAAAATGCAATTTACCAAACATCGCAGTTTGATAGCCCGCATTTTGAAATAGTTGAGGGAAGGTAACCTGAGTGGTGTCAAAAGGCATTTTATTATCAATCTTACCGTTGATATGGGTATGCTTACCTGTAAGTATAGTGGCTCTGGAGGGTGCGCAAATGGAATTTGTCACACAGGCATTGGTAAACAAAAGCCCCTCCTCTGCTATCCTATCAATATTGGGCGTTTCAATCAATTGACTGCCATAAGCTCCTATAGCCTGATAGGCGTGGTCATCAGACATAATAAATAAGATATTCGGTCTTTTTGGCCTGAGTTCTTCCTGCTCTTTGCAAGAGCCTAGGCTTAGCAATAAAAAGAATACCATCAGGATCTTACTGAGACTGTTCATAAGAATGTGTTTTTATTAATTTTCCATAATAATAGAAAGGTTTCTACTGTTGATCCCTCTTCTAATTACCTTTAGAATCAAAGATATAGAAATCCCTGCTTCTCCTAAAAAATCCATAAACTTAATTTTAACAAAATTTTAAAGCTTGTTCTTTAAACCTCATTAGAATATTCGGGTCTTAGAACTAAACAAAAATCATAAAGTCATGAAAAAATTAATAGTAATTCTTCTTCTGGGATCTTCGCTTTTAAGCTTTGGTCAAAATCAGGGAAAACAAAAAAAAATGAACCAAGAATTCAGTCCTGAACAAACAGCTATTTTACAAACTAAAAAAATGGCACTTGCCTTAGACCTGAGCGACAATCAGCAAAATCAAATACTCGATTTGAACAAAAAATGGGCAAAGAAAAAGACCAAGAAAAGAGCCGAGATGAAAAATTTGAACAAAGAGGACATGAGTTCGACAGAAAAGTTTAACCACATGAATGCAATGTTAGATGAGAAATTAGTTCATCAAAGTGAGCTTAAAAAAATACTCAATGAAGAACAGTATAACACCTGGAAAAAATCTTCACATAAAATGCATCATAAGTCAAAAGGAAGAACCGGGAATCAGCAAAATAAAAGTCGAAGTGGTCAAAAATAATGAGATTGGATTAGTAGATTAATTTTGAGTTTAGACAGGAACCACCCAATTGGGTGGTTTTTTTATTTAGTGACCAATAATTTCATTCCAATACTGATCTCATTGGCATCTAAACCATTGATTCTTTTCAAATCATCTACGGATAAATTATTGTTCTTTGCGATAGAGTATAAAGTATCTCCTTTCACAACGGTTATAAATATATCATTATCATCGATAGTATTGCTAGTAATCGTATTGTCAGTCAGGTCATTATCAGCAATACTTCGTTCTTCATATTCAAAGTTTCTTTCGTCATTTTTTAGGGCTCTTTTAAATGCTTTTTCATCTAAGACAAGATCGTCATATTTGTATAATTCAAAAGTTTCTATAAAAGAGATCAGTTTCTTTGGGTATTTACGATCTGTTGCATATCCTGCTTTTTTAAGACCCTTAGCCCACGCTTTGTAATCATCGGGTTTTAGCTCAAACAAAAACTCATATCTTCCTCTGGAAGTCAGGAATTTGGAATGGTCGTTAAAAGATCCTTCAGCAGTGGGGTATTTTCTGAAGCAGTCATTTTTTTTATCATCATCGTGATAAACTCGTTTCCCCTTCCATCCTGAATGACATTTGATTCCAAAATGATTATTAGATTTTTTTGCCAAAGTGCTCAACCCATTTCCAGATTCCAAAATACCCTGAGCTAACGTAATACTCGCAGGAATTTTATACTTTTCCATCTTTTCAATGGCAATATTTTTATAGGTTCCGATATAGGCTATGGTAAAATCATTAACCTGCCCCTTATTTCCCTTTTTATACGACTCAAAAACAGCATCGCTTTTGGCAGTCAAATATTGTTCCCTGGTATCAATTTCCTTCTTTTTCCCTTTACTACTAGTTGAACGATTACTACCACAAGCCACTAATACCAAAAGGCCAAGTGCTGCTATTAAAAATTTACTAAAGTATTTCATACATTGATTAATGGTAATCCCTTTTTAATTAAACGCTGATTCATTCCTTCTATCCCTTGAAGACCTCCGGTATGAATGATGAGTATAGAACTGTTTCTCTTAAAAAAATTATTTTTGACAAGATCCATAATACCGAACATCATCTTCCCGGTATAGATTGGATCTAAAGGTATGGTAGTTTGTTGATTAAAATCGTTGATAAAACTAATCAAAATTTCATTGATTTTAGCATATCCCCCAAAATGATATTCATGAATCAACTTCCAGTTGTTCCTATCGATCGTTTTTTCTTTTATAACCTCTTCCAGAAAAGTTCCTTTTAAGCTAGGAAACCCAAGTACGGTCTGCCCGTCTGAAGCAGCATTTACAAGGCCTGAAATAGTTCCTCCTGTTCCAACAGAAACACATATATAATCAAACTCACGATCTTCAGCTGTCAATATTTCTTCACATCCTTTTATGGCTAGCTGATTAGTTCCCCCTTCGGGTATTTCGTAAAATTCACCAAATTCGGACCTTAAATTATCTATAAAAACACGATCCTCCTTTTTTCTATAATCCTCTCTGGATACAAATTTAAAGCGCATACCATTATCATGTGCAAATTTTAAGGTAGGGTTCGATTGAAGTGTTTGCCCTATATCGTGCCCAAGCTCCTCTCCCCTAATAATCCCAATCGTTTTAAACCCTCCGATTTTACCTGCATAGGATAAAGCACTGATATGATTTGAATATGCCCCTCCGAAGGAAAGCAGCGTTATAAAACCCTGCTCTTTGGCCCTGATTAAATTATATTTGAGTTTTCTGTATTTATTACCGGAAAGAAAAGGATGTATTTGATCTTCTCTTTTGACCGCAAGTCTTAACCCTTTCTCTTTCAGTACTTTTAATATAACTTGTTGATTTTTAGCACTTACCATCATATTACAGAAAAAAGAAATAAAAACACTGATCAAAAGGGCAATTAACTATACGGATTGAAGCCGAAGAAGTCATTTGGAAATGATTGATAGAAATGGCATCTCGTGCTCGGTTATAATTCACTATTTTTGCCGAACAATTCTTATAAAATTTAGATATGCTGCTGATTTGCATAAAACAAAGGAAAACAATAGATTGACGATGCAATTTAACAATAATAAGTTAGACCCTGAAGATTTTTATTATAGCAAAGAAGGCTTTAAAGTATTTACAGAGGCGTACCATTTAAAAAGAGGATATTGCTGTAAAAACAACTGCAGGCATTGTCCATACGGCTTCGATCCCAAAAGACCATAAACTTTTATTTACAATTCCAATTAGGGCAAATATCTTATTTTGTGCTATTTAACTCCTTCTAATGATATAAAACTGTACTAATTGAGCTTTTCTTTGGTATGATTCTTGATAATTCTATTTTAACTACAAAGTTTTGATTAATTCTAGTTATATGAAGAATATTTACTTTTTGTCATCCTTGTTTTTATTTATGATCCTTAATGCCTGCTCTTCTGTTAATGTCTATTCAGATTATGATAAGGAAACAGACTTTTCGGAATTTAAAACCTATGCCTTTTACAAAAAAGGAATCGACAAAGTAGAAATTTCTGATCTTGATAAAAAAAGAATTCTTAGAGCGATTGAAAAAGAGCTAAAAATAAAAGGATTGGTTCCTTCTGAAAATCCTGATCTACTGGTAAATATCTTTACGAAATCCCGCGAAAAAATTGATGTATATAACAATAATTATTATGGTTGGTACCCATGGTATTATGGCTATGGATATGGTAACTTTGGTGCTGGTCCTGGTTATGGATTTGGCTATACCAATGTGACCAGTTCTACCGAAGGTACTTTGTTTATTGATTTGATTGATGCGAGAAAAAAAGAGCTTTCATGGCAAGGGATAGGTATTGGCTTGCTTTCTTATCACAAGAATATAGAAAAAAAAGAGGCGCGAATCAGTGAATTTGTAAGCAATATTATGACTCAGTATCCGCCGGTTCTAAAAGAGTAATACTCCCAAAACTGAAAACTTTGTTGATTTATTTAAATTGAATCAATCTGTTCCTGCACTACCTCCCAATGACTCATCAATTCTTCGACCCTTGATTTCTTTTCTTTATATGCCCTAAAAAAATGTTCATCCTCCTGCAGTAATTTAAAGTTTTCTGCAATTCGGGCGTCGTCATTAATAATCTTTTTTTCTAAATCGGAGATTTCTGCTTCAATCTTACTCAATCTATTTTGAAGCTTTTTCCTTTGCTTTTGATCGGCATGATTTTGCTTTCCTCCTTTAGAATTATTAGAACTTGATTCTTTTTTGGTTCTCATTTCGACCGCCCTCATATCTTCAAGCTCGTGTTGTTCAAGAAAATAATTAATATCTCCAAGGTATTCCTTAATTCCTCCTTCTCTAAAAGAATAAACGGTGGAGGCCAGATCTTGTAAAAAATCCCTGTCATGTGACACAAGAATCAATGTACCTTCAAATTGTTTCAAAGCTCTTTTAAGTACATTTTTTGAAGCAATATCCAGGTGATTCGTCGGCTCATCCATAATGAGCATATTAAAAGGATGTAATAGCATTTTACATAAAGCGAGACGATTTCGTTCCCCTCCTGAAAGCACTTTTACCTTCTTTTCGACTTCATCTCCTCTAAAAAGAAACGAACCCAACATATCGCGAACTTTAACCCTATTTCCATCACTAGCTTCATTTTCCATAGTTTCAAGAATCGTTAACTCTCCATCCAAATATTCCGATTGGTTTTGTGCGAAATAACCGATTTGTACATTATGGCCCAATTTCAACTCTCCATCAAAACCAATTTCACTCACCATGATTTTGGCAAGAGTAGATTTTCCCTGACCGTTTTGCCCCACAAAAGCAATTTTACTGCCTCGCTCGATCAACATATTCACGTGCTTAAGTACCTGATTATCATCGTAATTCTTAGCTACCTCATGGGCTTCCACCACAACCTTTCCTGGGGTTACAGACATCGGAAATCTGACATTCATTACGGCATTATCCTCCACATCAACCTCAATACGTTCTACTTTATTGAGTTTCTTGATCAATGATTGCGCCATAGAAGCCTTATTTGCTTTAGCCCTGAATTTCTCGATAAGTTGCTCGGTATGTTTGATCTCTCGATCTTGATTCTTTTGAGCCTGAAGCTGCTTTTCCTTTATTTCGTTTCTCAACAATAAATATTGGGAATAAGGTTTCTTATAGTCATAAATCTGCCCCAAGGATATCTCAATAGTTCTGTTGGTCACATTGTCAAGAAACATTTTGTCGTGAGATACCATCATAATGGCCCCGCTAAATCCTTTTAAAAAATTTTCAAACCAAATGATCGATTCAATATCTAAATGGTTCGTAGGTTCATCAAGTAAAAGGATATCATGCTTTTGCAATAACAATTTTGCCAATTCTATCCTCATTCGCCATCCGCCCGAAAAAGTATGAGTCATTTGATGCAGGTTTTCCTGCTTAAAACCAAGTCCGGCCAGGATCTTTTCTGTTTCTCCCTGGTAATTATATCCCCCGATCAACTCATATCGGTGTGATAGTTCATCCAGATCATGCATTAAATTATGATAGTATTCACTTTCATAGTCAGTTCGCTCTGCCAACTGGGTATTCACTATTGCTAGTTTTTCCTCAATGTCCTTAATTTCCTTAAAAGCCTGATAGGCTTCTTCAATCACAGTTCTTCCCTCCTCAAAATCAATATCCTGCTTCAAAAAACCAAGACTGATATCCTTATCAAAGGCCATAGAGCCTCTATCATATTCCTGTTCTCCGGCTACGATTTTTAACAAGGTGGATTTTCCAGCTCCATTTTTACCAACGAGCCCGATACGATCTCCGGCATTTAACTTAAAGGTAATTCCAGAAAACAATTCTTCCCCCGAAAAGGAAACGGTAATATCATGGGCATTCAGCATTATTCTATCTTAAAAATTTATCTTTGCAAAAGTAACTGAAACTTATCAATTCGCAATGCTGAAAAAAGGGTCTAAATTATATAGCGTTTTCAACAACAAATGTCCTCAATGCCAGGAAGGTAAGTTCTTTGAACATGGGATAACGCTAAAACTAAAAAATAATTTAAAGGTGTATAAGAACTGCGAAAGTTGCGGATTTAAATACATGATTGAACCCTCTTTTTTTTACGGAGCCATGTATGTGTCCTACGCAATAACCGTTGGCCTGGCTGTTGGAATTTTTGTAATTTCTTATTTACTGGGACTAGGTTTAATCAGTTCTTTTATCGCTATCGTCGTCATATTAGTTTTATTGATTCCTCTTACAATGAGGGTTTCAAGACTGATCTACATCAATATGTTCGTGCATTATAAAAAGAAGGAAAATTAATTTTTTTGTTTAAACCTGCGAATGTCTACCTCCTTGTCTAAAGTCTGGTTATATTCAAGAAACTGATATAGTTTTTTAGCCATCAAGGGGGCAATCATTACGCCTCTGGTTCCCAACCCATTGAGCAATGCAAGCCTGTGATTGTCTTTATGAACGCCGAGTAGTGGTCGTCTGTCACCTGTTGTGGGCCTTACACCCGCTTCATGCTCAACAATACGATAATCACAAGTGATCACCGTTTTCAATTTATCGTCAAGCTCTTTTCTGCCCTCTGCTGTTGGAATATTCGTTTTATCAGACCAGTTAAAGGTTGCTCCAACTTTGTAAAGATCATTTCCTAAAGGCAAAACAAAAACAGCCGATTTAATAATATCATCCAGTTTCAGGTCAGGTGCATGAATGGTAAGTAATTCACCTTTGGTTCCGTTCAGGGGTAATTTATTAAAAAAAGGGTTGTTCTTTAATCCATTTCCCTCACAAAAAACAATTTTACCAGCAGTACTATTTTTATATTCAATATGTGTTTGCCAGGTGATGATCCGATCATGCCTAAAGGTTTCTTCGATTAATCGTCCCTCCTCTTTCAAATACTCACGATAAGCAGAGACCAGTTCTCTTACCCTGACCCGTCCTGTATGTCTTACTCTACCTGCATGATAAGGTGCAACCACATGTTGCGCCTCTACCTTAACTAGTTTAGGGTGCATATACTCCTGAAGTGCTGGCTTATCACTTGCGATAAACCAGTTATTCTGCTCTTCTATACTTTTAAATGTGCGATGAATATGTAATGGCTGATCAAACGTCTTGGAAAGCTCCTTTTCAAGTGAGCGGTAAAAGGGAATTGCGATATCTAATTGCTCCTTTGCATTCCAAACAGGAGTGAAGCGTTTCAGAATGACTGGATTATACATACCGCCTGCCACCAAAGATGAAGTTTGAGAGTTATCCTCATACACCACAAAGGTCTTGTTTTGCTTTTTAAGCTCCTCAGCAAGTGCAATTCCAGCAAGTCCGAGTCCTACAATAATATAATCAACAGTTGTACTCAATTTATTACGATTAATCAATAAGATGTTAAGCGTATCAAATATACTATTATTTCCGAAGCCCTCGGAGGTGAAGGGGTGAGAAGTGAAGCCCTCAGCTGCGAAACCCTCGGAACTCTATCCCCCAGAATTCAGCGCATAAAAAAACCCCTGCTTAACAGCAGAGGTTCTTTTCTTATTAACTCAGTAATTAATAATTCCACATATCGAGCTCCCTATCTCGAATGTCTTCTTTAAGTTTATCTGATTCTAAAACTTGAAAAAGTGAATTTCCCTTTATATATTCTGCAACATCACGGTTGCCATAAATATTCTCTTCTCTATAGATAATTGCATTGAATCGTCTCGCATTAAGTAAGTGATCATAAGACAACGGAAAAGCTGAATTCTTCTGGTTGAACACTTTCATGTCATGTGTAGTGTATCTCGCTCCTGGATACCATATCCAAAACAATTCGATCAATTCATCCATTGATCCGTCACTATCGATAAAGTTAACATCTGGAGCTACCGGAGCAACGCCCAGTAATCTGTATTTCAATTCACCTTGACGCTTGTCAAAATACCACACTCCTTTAATTCTGAAACCTTCGATGTCTCCAGCTGTAATATCTCTCCTGTCAACATATTCATCAGTCAGTACTTCACCAGCGTTTAATCTTTCAATACCGGCATCTGAGGTATCAATTCTGGCCAATCTACCTGAGATATCCTTCAGGGTCAATTTGTCCTCGAAGTAAGAGTCATCATATACATCAATGATCTCACCGCTTTTAATTCCTCTTAACATCGTATCATATAAAGACCTTCTTGTTGAACTGATATTGCTTGTATCAACAGGGTAATAGAAAGGCATGTTGATCTTTTCATTCAGATCCACGTATTCCCATACTACTTTTGACCATAAGATATCCCTATCATCAATATATCCATATGGCAATGGGCTGTCATTATCCGCAGCAAGCTGCTCTGGAGTTTTCATACCCACCTGCTCAGGGATCTTTGAATTCAGTAAATTTGCCTGAGCACTTACTGACCCAACAGATAGTAAACCTATTACTGCTATTATTAAACTTCTCAATTTCATAATTCTATATGGATTAATTTGTTATTTCAACATTTACCGGAGAAGCATTCTTCAGGTAGTACCCTGAGTTCCCCACTAATTTTTGTTTGACATCAAAAATGATCACAACATCTCCTCGTCTAGCCTTATTCAATACTCTGATAGCTGAGGCATCAAAGTTCTTACCTTTTACGATTACGGTTGGTTGGCCTGGCACTTTGACACTAAAACCGGTTGTATTGATTTTCAAATCGAATACAAAATCAGGTAACATTGAACTTATGGTAGCCTTTTGCAAGGTACTCTTTGGCATTTTGATCATTCCGTACTCACCTCTTACAGCAGCAACAGGGGCCGGGATATCTTTAATTCTAAACATTTGACTAGAGGTAATTGGCGTACCGTCAGGTAACTTTGCACTTACGGTAATTTTAACTTCTCTACCTTTACCCGGGGCCATTTCATATTTCCCAATACCTTTTACTTTTTTCAAACCAGGAGCGCTTGCTTTTACAGCATTATCAGCAACACCAGGTACAGAAACTGTAATCGGATTTTGAACACCTCTATAGACCACATTCATTTTATCTGCTGAGATTACCGCACTGTTTGGTTTAGCAACAACTGCATAAGAAGTTTCTACAGGAATCTCAACTGGTTTTCCATTTTCCATGAAGATGAATTTCCCTTTGATTTCATTCTCTCCAACATTTCCAGAAGGAAAATCAAGAATAGCTCCACCATCTTTAATATTGGTAATTACTTTACCGTTGATCACCACCTTTGTAGGTTTCAGTGATCCGTCATATCTACCTAAAACAATCTTTCCCTGGAAATTTTCTCCTTGTAAAGTTGCAGGGTTATTAGGGATCAAAATTGCCTGATAGTTGTTCATGGAAACATCAGTGGCCATTTGACCTTGTAACATATTTCCTAAAACTTCTGATTCAGTTGTTTTGATATCTGCCTGGATCTGAGTCATTTTGGTGATAGACGCCACTAAAGGAAAACCTTTGTAATTATAGTCTAGCCAAAAAATCTCTTTACCTTCTCTATTGGCAACTTTATCAGTAGCGAATCTTGATTCCACATCCTTTTTAATGCTTTCACTTCCTTTGCCCATTACTGAAGATAGATCAGAACGGTATTTGTTCATTCTGTCAACAAACTCCTGGCCTGCCTCATGATAAATACCATCATTTCCTTTAAAGAACTTATTATCAAGAAATTTACCTGAATCCATTGTTTCGTAATCGGTTGGATCATCAACAGTAGATTTCATCTCTTCCTTTATACCTTCAATATAGGTATAATAATCATCAGATAACTTTTGAATTTTATCTGCTTTTGCAGCCTCATCTCCATACTTCTCAGATTGTTCTACTGCTTTAAGAGCCAGATCCTCATAGGATCTTTTGTTTCTGGATGTAGCAGCGTCATTCGCCGCAACCAGTTTATTATCCATTAAACCAAAGGCTTGTAAAACTTCTTTCGACATATTCATTGCCAACATAGCGATGAAAATTAAATACATCAAATTAATCATTTTTTGCCTTGGTGATTGCGTTCCTGATGCCATTCTAAATAGTTTTTTTAGGGTTAATAATTGAGTTTTGTTAAAAAAATTACAACTCTATGAATTTCTATTTGACATAGCAGATAACATACCTCCGTAAACACCATTCAATGAAGATAGGTTGGTAGCTAGTGATTCCATTTGATCCTTCAAGCGCTCTGCATTATCCAAAGTTTCCTGATTCAAGGAAGCCTGACGTTCTGCATTCTCTTTCTGGATAATATACATACTGTTTAATGATTCCAATTCAATGGCAGCAACTGATAATTGTTCTGCATATCTGTTAGAAGCTGCAATAGAATCAGTGGCTGGCTTCATACCTTCTGCCGCACCTGCAAAACTGCTGATACTTTCTGACAATCTTGTTATTTTTTCAGAATCTAAATTTGCTTCTGCTAAAAGATCATCTAATTTTTGTGACAACAATCCCTGAGCATCATTTGCTTCTTCTTTGTCATTTGCTGCTCCTCCTGCTAGTTCAGGATAAACATTTGTCCAGTCTAAATCATCGTCTACGGGTTCAAAAGCTGATAATGCAAATACTGCAGCCTCTACGATCATCCCAATGGTCAACATTTCTGTTCCTCCTGGGTAATGAGCAATTTTAAAAAGAGCTCCTAAAATTACTACTGCTGCTCCCAGGCCGTAGGCCATGTTGAACATTTTCTTTTTGGTTTTTGATTGTGCCATAAATTTTTGATTTTTAATTATTATTGATTAAGCTATTTCTTATTTGTTACCGTCTGTCATTTTTGTACCCATATAATCCTGAACAGTTCTAAAGCCTATATAACTTCTGGCTGAATCTCCGTATTCGTAGTCTCTTGTCCCTACTTCAAGGAAATAAGCTACATCTTTCCAGGAACCACCCCTGATCACTTTTCTCTGGTTCTTATTATCAACAACATTTGGATTGATTGTTGAACCTAAGTAATAAGAAGAAGGGTTGTATGCTGTATTTGTCCATTCTGAAACGTTTCCAGACATATTGTATAATCCGTAGTCGTTTGCGTTGTAAGATCTTGCCTCAACTGTGTAAAGCGCTCCATCGGCTGCATAATTACCTCTTTCTGGTTTGAAATTAGCAAGGAAACATCCTCTGTCTGTTGTAGTATAAGGTCCACCCCATGGGTATTTGGCATATTCCAGACCTCCTCTGGCCGCATATTCCCATTCTGCCTCAGTTGGTAATCTGAAACTTGGCTCTCTACCAGTTCCTTTCTTTTTACCTGCAAGGAAATCATTTCTCTTTTGACTCCTGAAATTACAAAATGCTTTGGCCTGATTCCAGCTAACACCCACTACCGGATATTCGTTATAGGCTTGGTGCCAAAAGTAATCCTGGTGCATAGGGTCATTGTATGAGTAATTAAAATCTTTTACCCAAACCGCTGTATCAGGATATACCTCTACTTCTACTTTTTTCAGGAAATCCTTATTATTACCGTTTCTCTTTGCCGCTGCTGCCCCGTCAAAAGCCAGGTAAACATATTTTAGTTTTTTGGTGTCAATTCTTCTTTTTCTCTCCATGGCCTCTTCCATAGGTATATACAAACTGTCCATGGCTTCCGCATAGTATTGATCGGGAAACTCATTAGTATTATAAACCAATTCCACATCCCAGTTCAAATAACG
>CAZPHF010000078.1:0-12143 GCA_964586115.1 uncultured Flavobacteriaceae bacterium
AGGGCTCTGCAAAAGCTCGTACAGCAGTTCGAATCTGCTTGACGCCTCTTTAAAAACCTCATTTCTACTTTAGGTAGCGATGAGGTTTTTTGTTTATTTTAACAAAATTTTATTCGAATTTTTGCATCTTTGCACGTCTTAAAAATTGCTCATGCGGATTTACCCAATCGAAACTGGAAACTTCAAATTAGATGGTGGTGCAATGTTTGGTGTTGTGCCTAAAGTATTATGGCAAAAAACCAACCCTGCCGATGCCAACAATCTGATCGATATGAGTTTAAGATGTATGCTCATTGAAGACGGAAAACGGTTGATTTTGATTGACACAGGAACAGGAAGTAAACAGAGTGATAAGTTCTTTGGTTACTATTTTCCTTTTGGCGATTTTGATCTTGACAGTTCTTTAAAAAAATATGGTTTTCACAGAGACGATATTACTGATGTTTTTCTGACCCACTTACATTTTGACCATTGCGGTGGTAGCATCCAATGGAACAAATCTCGAACAGGATATGAACCAGCTTTTAAAAATGCCAAGTTTTGGTCTAATCAGCGCCATTGGTCCTGGGCCACAAAGCCCAATCCCAGAGAAAAAGCTTCTTTTTTAGAAGAAAATATTCATCCTATAGAAGCGAGTGGACAACTCAATTTTGTATCAGTTCCTCAAGAAGATTTATTATATAACAGTCCCTTGGGTTTTGATATTCTGTTTGCCGATGGGCATACAGAAAAACAAATGATCCCGCATCTTCAATACCAGGATAAGACCCTTGTTTTTATGGCCGATTTGTTACCAACAGTTGGGCACATCCCTTTGCCCTATGTAATGGGCTATGATGTTCGCCCCCTACTGACCATGGATGAAAAAGCCAAATTTTTGAACAGAGCAGCGAGTGAAGGCTATTATTTGTTCCTTGAACATGACGCCAAACATGAGATTTGTACTTTGAAACACACTGAAAAGGGAGTGAGGCTTGATCAGACTTTCCGCTTCAATGAAATATTTAATTGATAAAAATTGACATTTAAAATGATACATAAAAAATTATTTTTTGGACTGGCTTTTGCCATTGTTCTTTCTTCATGTAGTTCAACTAAGGGCATTGATGATGTAAAAGTTCCTGAGGGATCCTCGACTGCTGTCGTTATTCCTGCTAAAAAGGGAGTGATGAGCGTAGACGAAATCAGGGCCTGGCCACATGCGGATCTTATGCAGGATTCAATTCCCGGGATGAGCCTTAATAAAGCCTATGAGTTTGTAGCCGACAAAAAAAGTACAACAGTTATTTTGGGAGTTATTGATTCCGGAATTGATGTTGAGCACGAAGATCTGAAAGACAAAGTTTGGACCAATACTAACGAGATCGCTGGTAATGGTGCAGATGATGATAAGAACGGTTATATTGACGATATACACGGCTGGAACTTTCTTGGTGGTGAAGGGACTTCGACGCCAGAGCAACTGGAAGTAACAAGAATTTATAAAATGTTTGGAACCAGGTACGAAGGAAAATCTTCTTCTGATTTTAATCCTTCAGAAAAAGATGGTTTCAATTATTATCAAAAAGTAAAGAAGGATTTCGAAAACAGGCTGAAAAAAGCTAATGAACAGTATGCTGGTTTTAAAGACAATTATGAATATTTACAAAAATTGATTGTTTTCATCGGTGATGAACATGAAGCGACTGTTGCCAAGTTAAATAAACGAGATTATAGTTTGGCTGATTTGAATACCCTGGACGAGTCAGAAAGAAGCCCTGTTTTGGTTAAAATTTTGGAAGAGAAGTCAAAACCTGAACAAATTATTGAAGAGATCAAAAAAGACCTTGAATATCAAACAGAAGGTTATGATTTGTACAAAAAACAAGTAACTGTCATGTACAATTTGGAATTCAACGGAAGGATAACAGGCGATGATATATATGATATAAAAGACGTCCCCTATGGAAATTCCTATAC
Organism: uncultured Flavobacteriaceae bacterium; assembly: GCA_964586115.1. GTDB lineage: Bacteria > Bacteroidota > Bacteroidia > Flavobacteriales > Flavobacteriaceae > Lutimonas. The sequence continues at coordinate 1,960 of CAZPHF010000078.1, forward strand.
CATAGGCTCAGTAGATGATGAAATGCACGGAACACATGTGTCGGGTATTGCTATGGCTACCAGAGACAATGGCAAAGGAATGAATGGTGTCGCCCAAAACGTAAAATTACTTACCGTTAGAGCAGTTCCTGATGGAGATGAATACGACAAAGATGTCGCTTTGGCTATTCGATATGCTGTTGACAATGGAGCAAAAGTGATCAACATGAGTTTTGGAAAAAGTTATTCTCCCAATACGGAGTGGGTATATGAGGCGATTAAATATGCGGCAAGTAAAGATGTATTGTTAGTTCATGCAGCCGGTAATGACCATAAAAATATCGATAAGAGTGATAATTTTCCTACAGATGCTCCAAATAAAATAGTGGAAATTACTGACAATGTAATCACTATAGGTTCAATGACCAGAAATTACAACGAGGACCTGGTCTCCTCATTTTCGAACTATGGTAAACTAAACGTTGACCTTTTTGCTCCAGGATCAGAGATCTATTCTACAATTCCGAAGAGTCAATATAAAATACTACAGGGAACTTCCATGGCCTCTCCAGAAGTAGCAGGAGTTGCTGCCTTGGTCCGATCCTACTTTCCTGAGCTTTCTGCGAGTCAGGTAAAACATATTTTAATGAATTCAGGAACCAAAGTAGACCTTGATGTAAAATTACCAGGAGGAGATGGAAAGATGGTTCCATTTAGTGACTTATCTGTTTCAGGACGGGTTTTAAACGCTTATAATGCCTTGAAAATGGCCGATAGTATGGTGAGTAACAAATAAAGAACCAATGAAAAGAAACTTCTTACTAATCACTTTTTCCATTCTTTGTCTTCAAGCTTTTGCACAGCAAAAAAACTATTGGCAACAACATGTAGATTACACTATGGACATCGATGTTAATGCTAAAAAATATCAGTTCAAAGGAAAACAAAAACTCATCTACACCAATAATTCTCCTGACGAATTGAAGGAGGTTTTTTACCATCTACAGTTCAATGCTTTTCAACCAGGAAGCGACATGGACATCAGGTTGCAAAATAGTATCGATCCTGACTCAAGAATGATCATTAATAAGGGCTCTGCAGCATCTTCTGAATTTGAGAGTAGAATTGCAACTTTGCAGCCCGATGAAATAGGCTATCAAAAGATTATTTCGCTAAAGCAAAATGGTGACCCAGTGGCTTATACCTTGTTTGGAACGGTCATGAAAGTATCTCTAAATAAACCAATAGGTCCCGGTCAAAAGGCTAGCTTTGAAATGGAGTTTCAAGGACAGGTACCGGTTCAGATCAGAAGGGCGGGAAGAAATAACACAGATGGAGTAGCCCTAAGTATGGCACAGTGGTATCCAAAAATGGCTGAATATGATGTTGAAGGGTGGCAAATCAATAACTATATTGCCCGAGAGTTTTACGGGGTTTGGGGTGATTTTGACGTAACTATTCACATTGATAGAGAGTATACGTTGGGTGGTACAGGATATTTACAAAACCCTCAGGAAGTGGGACATGGTTATGAGGATTCCAATAAAAAACTAAAACTTCCCAAAGGAAATAAGTTAAGTTGGCATTTTGTTGCTCCCAATGTACATGATTTTACATGGGCTGCCGATCCTGATTATATTCATGACAAAGTGATGGGAGAAAACGATGTTGAGCTACATTTCTTTTATAAAAATGACAAGCCTGAAGTAATTGAAAACTGGAAAAAATTACCTGAAAAAACCCAAAAGCTCTTATCTTATTTCAATAAGCATATTGGGCAATATCCCTATAAGCAGTATTCAGTGATACAAGCCGGAGACGGCGGGATGGAATACGGCATGTGTACGTTTATTTCCGGAGGCGAAAAATTGGGAAGTTTGATCGGTACAACAGCGCATGAATTTGCACACAGTTGGTTCCAATTCTTATTGGCAACCAATGAAATAAAACACTCCTGGATGGATGAGGGTTTCACTTCCTATATTTCGAAGGCAGCGATGAATGAAGTAATGAATCAAAAAAAGGAATTACCAAATGCCAGTGCTTATAACAGTTATTTTTATCTGGTAAATAGTGGGCAGCAAGAGCCTTTAACGACCTTTGCGGATCATTTTGAAACTAATTATGCATATGAAGTTTCTTCTTATAACAAAGGAAGTGTCTTTCTCTCACAATTAGGCTATATCATTGGAAAAGAGAATCTTGATCAAACCATATTGAAATATTTTGAAGACTTTAAATTCAGACACCCTAGCCCAAATGATATCAAAAGGACCGCGGAGAAAATCTCTGGAATCCAATTGGATTGGTATATGAACTATTGGGTGAGTTCGACTAAAGTCATTGATTATGCCGTGAGCGAAATAGAAGGCAAAAACATAACGTTAGAACGCAAAGGGGCAATGCCAATGCCTATAGACATTATGGTGACTTATGAAGATGGAAGTAGCGAATGGTTTAATATTCCTTTGCAAATGATGTATGGTAATAAACCAACGGAGGCAAAGGTTCTGGAAACCTGGTCATGGGTGAATCCTTTGTACACAGTTACTACTGCCAAAAAAGTGAGTCACGTACAGATTGATCCGAAAAATTTGATGGCAGATATTGACAGGGTGAATAATACAATGATTAAATGATGCAGTGATATAGTGATGTAATGATTTAGTGGTATAATAAAAAAATCCCGATCAATAAATTGATCGGGATTTTTTATATTGTAAAGTCAAAAATTTAATTCAGTGTCTTCTTTACCTCCACTTCCTGGAAGGCTTCTATCACATCATCTGCCATTACATCATTATAGTTCTTGATTTGAATACCACAATCATACCCTTTGGCTACTTCCTTGGCGTCATCTTTAAAACGTTTTAGAGAAGTTAATTCTCCGGTAAAGATCACTACATTATCTCTGATCAATCGGATCCTTGAGCTTCTGTAAATCTTACCTTCCTGAACCATACATCCGGCAATAGTACCCACTTTAGAAATCTTATAGGTCTCTCTGACCTCAGCACTTCCTGTGATCTCTTCTACGATATCAGGAGATAACATTCCTTCCATCGCATCCTTAACCTCATCAATTACCTTATAAATAATCGAGTAATTTCGGATATCAATTTCTTCCTTCTCTGCAAGTTGTCTTGCACTAGCGGAAGGTCTTACGTTAAACCCAATGATGATCGCTTCAGAAGCCGATGCTAATAATACATCTGATTCCGTAATGGCGCCAACTCCTTTATGGATAATATTTACCTGAATCTCTTCAGTTGATAATTTTTGCAATGAGTCGGTTAAGGCTTCAACTGAACCATCCACGTCACCTTTGATAATAATATTCAACTCCTTAAAGCCTCCTAATGCAATTCTTCTTCCAATTTCATCAAGTGTGATGTGTCGCTGTGTCCTTACAGATTGCTCACGGCTCAATTGAGAGCGTTTTGCGGCAATTTGTTTGGCTTCTCTTTCATCTTCATACACCTTAAACTTATCACCTGCCTGAGGCGCTCCATCAAGCCCTAGAATCGATACAGGTCGCGATGGACCCGCTTCCTCAACGTTTTTACCTCTTTCATCCTGTAAAGCCTTCACTTTACCAGAATGGTGTCCGGCAAGAATGTAATCTCCAACCTTGAGCGTTCCTCCATCAACAAGAACAGTAGCGATATAACCTTTTCCTTTGTCAAGAAAAGCTTCCACAACCGAACCATTTGCCATTTTATTAGGATTCGCTTTAAGTTCTAATAACTCAGCTTCAAGTAAAATCTTCTCTAATAATTCCTTGATCCCTATTCCTTTCAAGGCAGAAACATCATGAGACTGTATCTTACCTCCCCAATCTTCAACCAAAAGGTCCATTTGGGCCAATTCTTCTTTAACTTTATCAGGATTTGCATCCGGCTTATCAATCTTGTTAATTGCAAATACGATAGGAACACCAGCTGCCTGAGCATGGCTGATGGCCTCTTTTGTTTGAGGCATGATCGAATCATCTGCAGAGATTACAATTACAGCAATATCTGTGACCTGGGTACCCCTTGCACGCATCGCGGTAAAGGCTTCGTGACCTGGAGTATCAAGGAATGTAATCTTTTGACCATCTTCTAATTCAACCGCATAGGCACCAATATGTTGTGTAATTCCTCCGGATTCTCCTGCAATTACATTCGCATTTCTGATATAATCCAGTAAAGATGTTTTACCATGATCTACATGACCCATAACCGTTACAATCGGAGCTCTTGACTCAAGATCTTCTGCTTTATCTACCTCTTCTTCAACGGTTTCCTCAACCTCAGCATCTACAAATTCCACATTATACCCGAATTCTTCAGCTACAATTGTAAGTGTCTCTGCATCAAGACGTTGATTCATAGAAATCATCATTCCCAATGACATACATGCTGAGATAACATCAGTTACCGTAACATTCATCATGGTAGCTACTTCATTTGCCGTTACAAACTCAGTTACCTTGATTACTTTGCTTTCAGCTTCCTGTTGTTCAAGATCCTTCTCGACTTGTTGACGGTGCAGATCTCTTTTCTCTCTTCTGTATTTGGCTCCTTTTCCTTTTTTCGATTTGCCCTGTAATTTTTCCAGGGTCTCTCTAACTTGTTTTTGAACTTCCTCAGGTGATGGCTCCTCTTTTACTATAGGTTTCCTTCCTGTTTGAGGACCTCTTTGGCCTGTTCTATTTCCTGTTCTTCCGCCTTGACCAAAATCAGTACGTTGAACATGAATTCTCTTACGTTTCTTTTTAGTCTTGCTAGCATCACTTTCAGTTGCCTTCTTCTCAACCGGCTTTTTCTTGGGTCGTTCAAACTTCGAAAGATCTATTGTAACTCCAGTTTTCTTAGGTCCTGATAATTTTTGATATTCCGTTTTCAGCGTTGTAGTTTCTTCATTTACTACTTCTTCAGAAACCTTCTCCTCAGAAACCTTCTCTTCAACTACAGCAGCAGCATCTTCCTTTACAGGTTTCTCAGGCTTAACCTCAGAAACAACTTCAGGAGAAGCTTCTTTTTTTGCTACTTTTTTTTGCTTTGACTCAACATCAATCTTACCGACTTGTTTAAGCCCTTTCAATTTTTTAGATCCTTTGATCAATTGCTCTTCAGGGGCCTCTTCTTTGACTTCGGGCACCGCTTCCACAGGGGGATCTTCTTTAACTTCGGGCTTAGCTTCTATATCTATCTTACCCACCATTTTTGGGCCAGTGATCTTCTCAGAATCTGTTTTAAAGATCTCAGCTCTTCTAGCTTCATCTTCAAGACGTTTCAACTCAGCTTCCTTTTCTAAAACCAATCGAATTTCCTCTTTTTCCTTTCTTTTTTCTTCTCCAATTTCCTTAGAGGCAACTTTTTTACTTTTATCCGTCTGGAATTCATCAGACAAGATTGTATAGACCTCTTGAGAGATTTTCGCCGTTGGCCGATGATCTATGTCGATTCCTTTGTTCGCAAGAAACTCAACAGCCCTGTCTAGAGAAATATTGAGTTCTCGTAAAACCTTATTAAATCGTTGTGGCTTGTAATCTGTCATAAATTAATTTAAAATGAACCTCTTTTTTCCTATTGCAAAATAAAAAAAATTATGATTCGAATTCTTCTTTCAATATTCTTTGTACTTCAAGAATAGTTTCTTCTTCAAGATCTGTCCTTTTAACCAATTCACTTAGGTCAAGATCCAAAACACTTCTCGCCGTATCTAGACCAATGTTTTTGAATTCATTGATCACCCATGGCTCAATTTCATCAGAGAATTCACGCAATTCAACATCATCTTCAACACCTTCTCTTTGAACATCTATCTCATACCCTGTAAGCTGACTGGCCAATCGAATATTCACCCCACCTTTTCCTATTGCTTTAGAAACTTCTTCAGGCTTTAAAAATACATCAACTCTTGGTTTTTCGTCGCCAACTGCTTCATGAATTTTCAAGGAAACCACTTTAGCAGGACTTAGGGCTCTTTTAATAAATTGTTCGTCGATTTTAGTATAATTAACAACATCGATATTCTCATTCCCCAATTCTCTTACTATTCCATGGATTCTTGATCCCTTCATACCTACACAGGCGCCAACAGGGTCAATCCTATCGTCATAAGAGTCTACCGCAATCTTCGCCTTTTCTCCAGGAATTCTCGCTACACGTTCAATGGTTATCAAACCGTCAAACACTTCTGGAATTTCCTGCTCAAAAAGCTTCACCAAAAACTCAGGTGCAGTTCTTGATAAAATAATAGATGGCTTATTCCCTCGTAATTCTACATTTTTAATAATTCCTCTGACAGATTCTCCTTTACGGAAAAAATCAGATCGAATCTGCTCACTTTTAGGTAATACAAGTTCATTTCCATTGTCATCAAGCAAAATAATTGCATTGTGCCTTACATGATGAACTTCTGCCGAATACAACTCGCCCTCAAGCTCCTTATAGTGTTTAAAGATATTTGTATTGTCATGTTCATGTATCTTCGAGATCAAATTTTGACGCAATGCCAAAATTGACCTTCTTCCAAGGTCAATAAGCTTTACCTCTTCAGATACTTCCTCTCCTACTTCAAAATCCGGTTCTATCTTTTGAGCTTCATCCAGAGAGATCTCTTCATTGTCATCTTCAACTTCATCATTCTGAACAACAATTCGGTTTCTCCATATTTCCAAGTCACCTTTGTCTGGATTGATAATAATATCAAAATTCTCGTCTGACCCGAATTTTCTTTTTAAGGCTGATCTAAATACCTCTTCAAGAATGGCCATCAAGGTTACCCTGTCAATACTCTTTTCGTCTTTAAATTCCGAAAATGATTCAATTAATGCGATATTTTCCATTACATGTTCTTATTAAAAAGTAATCTTCACTTTTGCTTCTTTTATCTCACTCAATGGAATAGTTTGTTGCTTTTCCACTGTTATTTTTCCTTTCCCAATTGGCTTGGGTTCTCTGGTTTTCCAAAAAAGGGTAATCCCCTTATCCGTTAATTCCATTAACTTACCTTCAAAATTCTCCTCGGCAGTCTTAACCTTGAGCGTTCTGTCAATATTTTTTTTATATTGTCTTGGATCTGTTATAGGGTCAGTGATATTTGGAGTGGTTACTTCTAGTGAAAAATCTTCCTCTTCACGATCCAGATTGTGTTCCACATGCCTGCTAATCCTAATGCATTCGCTAAGAGGCACTCCCGAATCTCCGTCAACAATAACTTTTATACTACCTTCAGTTCCGAAATTCAAATCAATAAGAAATAAAGCTTCATTTTCAGCAAGAGCCTCATCCACTAACGTCTTTACTTTAATTTGATCCATTTGGCTAGTATAAAAAGAGGGGACTATCTGTCCCCTCCAACTCATATTCGTCGTAAATTTCGCTGCAAATATAGCAATTCCTTTGATACTTGCAAAAATCATGGGTCGAATCAATGAAAATTTATTAACTTTATCTTATCATTCAAAAACAAATGTTATGAAACGTATATTAGTACCCATTGATTTTTCTACAGAAGCCGAAAGTGCAGCTCGGGTTGCAGCCAGTATAGCCAGAAAAACAGGAAGTGAAATATACCTGATACATATGCTTGAATTACCCGTTACTACAATTGATCCGGCAGAAATGAACACGATAAGTAGCGAGCCTCAAATCATCTATTTTATGAAATTGGCTCATAAGAAGTTTGAAACCTTCAAAAAACTGCCATTCCTTAAAGGCCTAACAGTAGTTGAAAGCATACAATTTCAACATGCTTTTTCAGGAATTATCAGCGAAAGTGAAAAAAATAATATCGACCTCATTGTAATGGGTTCTCAGGGAGCCTCAGGTTTGCAAGAAATGTTTATCGGCTCAAATACTGAAAAGGTTGTAAGAAGGTCTAAAGTACCTGTATTGGTGATCAAACAGGGTGTTGAAGATTTTGTCGTTAACGATATCATTTTCGCTTCCGATTTCAATAGTGAAAGTAAGAGTACATTTCAACGTGTGATCAATTTTACTGATTTGTTTGAAGCCAAAATCCATTTACTGTATATCAATACGATTCACAATTTCAATACGACAAAGAATATAGAGTCGAGAATAGCCCGCTTTATGGAAGATTTTGATTTTAGCAACTATACTAAAAATATTTATAATGACATCTCTATTGAAAAAGGCATCTTGAGCTTTGCCAGAGACATTGATGCGGATCTTATAGCACTAAATACGCATGGTCGCAGTGGTTTGTCTCAGTTGTTTAATGGAAGTGTGGGGCAAGAATTGGCTAATCATGCTTTAAGGCCGGTTGTTACCTTTAAAATATAAGAAGCGTTACCATTTAAAAGGAGTGAAACCTATTCCAAATTCGGCCCAATCTGCTCGTGAAGTTTTTTTGGTTTTTACCGCTATTTGAGCGAAAAACCAGTCGGTAATATCATATCTGAAAGCTGCCCTCAGATAAGTTGGTGTTTTGCCCTTGTCATCAGTGAGGTAAGCTCCTGCATGCAATCTCACAGCGAATTTTCCGAACATAAAGTCATATCCAAGATGCAGACCTGCTAGCATCTGGTCTTTGGTCTCGGGATAATCTACCTCCAGGCTACCATCCCAGAAATAGTCAAATCCTGCCACAACAGCGTGCATGGTATTAAATTTGAATCTATAATCTAAAACACCAGAAAAAACACCGTATCTTTTATAAGTCCCTTTGTCTTCTTCGTTTTGAACTGTTCCTCCTGCTAAATAAACTTCAAACGAACTTTCTCGAAGTTTGATATTTTTTGAACCTTTAGGCCTGTTGAATCTGGCTTGCAAAAGTTCATTGGTATACACATCTTTGTTTACCAATTTTTGATCAGCATTATAATGATACCTCAGCCCTAAATTGAGACCATACATATTGAAACCAAAGTTCGGAGTAGTTATTCTTCCATTGGAAAAATGTGTAAAGTCAATTCCATAAATCAAATCCATCTCCCTGGTCATTTTATAGGCAGCACCAAAATTTAAACTAAAGTAAGCCGCAAAGGGAGAACCAATGGCATCATTTTCAGGATTGGTTTCCGGATCATAAGGTTCGAGGTTATAGGTAAGGCCTAAGGCAAGTCCTATTTCCAAAACATTTCTCCTACTTGTATTCGTCAAAGGAAAATTAACAAAACCAAAAACTGCATTCGGCTTTCCTAAAATTTGCGGGTTTCCTACAAATCCTGAATAATACCCTACTCCATAGGTAGCATAGCCATATCGACTCGGCCATTTATCGGGATCTTTCGACTGCCAGCCATACCGAAATTCCAAAGCTCCGTATCCGTTACTTACCTCCTCATTTAATAATTCTCCTGAATATAAATGATAACCGGTATGCCCCCTCACTTCCATATACCTGAAACGACCGTAGTTTTTAATATCCTTTACATCTTCAAAAGAAATAGTATCGCGTTGCGCATATAATGAGGAGACACTTATTATGCAAACAATAAAAGATAAACTCAAACTTGAGAGGAGGTTGTTATGCAATTTCAACAATACTGAATTCATGTTCATAACTATAGGGAGACAAAGTAAGCGCTTTCATATGAAAAGAAAAATTCGCAATATTTTCAATTAGCCCATAAAGCAGACTCCTGCAATAAATTATACTTTAATAAGCTGTCAAAAGTAGATTATAAAATCAGAAGTTCCAAGTGAAAAATGATCTCTGTTTTAGTGGTTACAAAGCGAAAAATAAAACCAATGATCATTTTTTGCTCACCTCCAAATCAAGATTTCATCGTTCAAAAATCTAATCTAGGGGCGGTGGTTTTTAGTAAAGTGATGTTAATTTGGCAGTACCCCCCGGAGAGGTTGGTTGAGTATCTATAAGAGCATACTTATGCCTTATAAGCATTGCATACTATTGCAATTAAATGAGCACCCAAATAAGAGACTTTTTCAATCATTTCTTTAGTATATAATTTATATTACGCATTACGCACAAGGCTTTGGGTATGAGCAGTAGTTTCCCCACGTTGGTTGATTTTATTTATTTAGTTTGTTTCTTAGTTTTATTTCAAATGTTGTAGAACGTGTTGGTTATGGTTATTTATGGATAGATTTAATTCTACTTTCTCTTTTCACTCTTGCTTTTTGACTTGCTACAACTTCGATATAGCTCTGAACCACAATTAATTATAACCATTATTGGCAGTAGTTAATTTTTAGTTAACTCATATTTATAAAATCCTATAC
>CAZPHF010000079.1:0-12085 GCA_964586115.1 uncultured Flavobacteriaceae bacterium
TGCCGACACCTACGGAAAGCACATAGAAATGTATAATACGGAATTTAGTAAAAACTTGTCACTGTCTCATTTTAAAAGCGGAGAAGTGTGGCAGAATGTGCCTGAAATGCATCAGGACAGTATTCGAAGGCATGCACGAACAGAAGGGTTTTTTCGTGACCTTGAACCCATAAAAGACAGTATATCGATTTTAAAGGAGCTTTGTGAAAAACACGAGGTATATATTGCTACTGCTGCCACTCAGTTTCCCAATTCTCTTCGTGAAAAAAGTGATTGGCTTGATGAGTATTTCCCCTTTATTAGCTGGCACTACCGGATCATGTGTGGTTATAAATTTATATTAAAAGGAGACCTGCTGATCGATGACAGATCATTCAATTTGGATGAATTTGACGGCAACACCCTTTTGTTTAATTCTCCGCACAACGTCCATGAGAATACACATGAACGTGTAGGCACTTGGATTGAAATTGCCGACAAGCTTTTGTAAACTATGGATCAAATACTATTCTAACTTCACCAAACCACAATCAATGTGACATTCATTTTTAAAAAAGATTAGTTATATTGACCCGCTTATAATAAACTGTTAGCTAGTTTTTTTATGTCTGCCAAAAAGAAATTCGGAACTTTTGCAGGGGTTTTCACCCCATCTATTTTGACCATACTTGGTGTGATCATGTATATGCGCCTCGGATGGGTGGTTGGAAATTCAGGCCTTTTTGGAACCATTGCCATTATAATTATTGCCCATGTCATCGCAGTCACGACTGGTTTAAGCGTTTCCTCTGTGGCCACTGACAAAAAAATCGGTGCTGGTGGTATTTATTATGTGCTGTCACGCAGCATGGGTATTCCCATTGGAGGTTCAATTGGAATTGCTATTTTCGTGGGTACCGCCTTTTCCATTTCGCTCTATCTTATTGGGTTTTCGGAAAGTTTTAATGAGTATTTTGATTTGGGCATGTCGACCAATGACTTTAGGATTACAGCTAGTTTCGCGCTACTTGGATTGACGGTCCTAGCTCTAATAAGTACTTCCGTGGCCTTAAAGGCACAATTTTTTATACTTGCAGCAATCGTCATATCAATACTTTCTATTTTTTTAGGGACTACTGAATTTGCACCTGAATCGATCCCTTTAATGCCTACTGAGGGTTCCGTTCCACTGGAAATGGTATTTGCCATATTTTTCCCTGCAGTTACCGGATTTACGGCCGGGATTGCCATGAGTGGAGACTTAAAGGATTCCAAAAGATCTATACCCATGGGAACTTTAATGGCAATAGGTGTAGGCTTACTGGTTTATTTGGCATTAGCCATTTTTCTATCGTATGCCGTAGATCCTGAATTATTGAAAACTGATTATAATATCCTGATGAAAATTGCCCTGTTTGCCCCGGCTGTAGTAGCAGGAATTTGGGGCGCTACCCTCTCCTCTGCCATAGGAGGAATACTGGGAGGGCCAAGAATATTGCAGGCCATGTCACAGGATCTGGTAACGCCAAAGATATTCGGCAAAGGAAGAGGAGCCAACAATGAACCTGTAAATGCACTTTTGATCGTGTTTTTTATTGCTGAGATCGGAATTTTAATAGGTGAACTGGATGTTATAGCCAGGCTGGTTTCTATGTTCTATTTAACGGCCTATGGCTTTATCAACATCTCTTACTTTTTGGAGAGCTGGGCCAATCCAGATTTCCAGCCTTCTTTCAAAATCAAACGATGGATCGGTTTGTTGGGTTTTCTAGCTTGTTTTGCAGTGATGTTTAAATTGGATACGTTAGCTATGTTAGGTTCTTTGGCGGTAATTGGAGCCTTGTATTTCGGGCTGCAACGCAAAGAGGTTAAACTACAGTCAAACGATGTTTGGCGAAGTGTTTGGGAGAACATTGTCAATAAAGGTCTTAAGAAAATAGACGGAAATGTAGTTGAGGATTCCAATTGGAATCCGAATATCATCCTATTTAGTGGACGAAGTGATCATCAGCATTATTTATTAGAATTGTGTAAAACGGTTTCGGGAAGAACAGGGATGGTTACCAATTTCAAATTGATTGTTGACAAGAAAGATGACAAACCTCTTAAAAGAACTGAACAAGTCGTTGTGAATGAAGATTTTAAAGAGCTGGGCATATTTGGAAGACAGTTAAAAGTAAGTAATATTTATGACGGTATTACCAATATTGCATCAACTTTCGGGTTTTCAGGAGTTGAACCGAATACCATCATGATGGGATGGCCGAAAGGGTTGGAGAACTCTAAAGAATATTCCAAAATGACACAAACCCTGCTTTATCTTGATTACAACTTGCTATATCTTGATTTTGACTTGAAAAACAAGTTTGGCAACTATAATACCGTTGATCTTTGGTGGCGTGAAACGGATAGTAAAAATGCTGAAATGATGCTGAATATAGCCCGATTCATCATCGCCTCTCCCAGATGGGATAACCCACGAATCAGGGTGCTTTTTGTAAACAACAATAATGTGGAAGTATCGGTCATAGAAGATAAGATCTCGACTCTTGTTGATGACTTACGGGTAAATGTGGTCATCAAGATCATCAATAATGCTGTTGAACAAAAGGCTTTTTATGATATTATCGAAGAAGAATCATCAACAACTGATCTAATATTGGTCGGTATCCCAAATTTTCAAATAGAAAAACAGGCCGAATTTGTATTAAGAACGAATCATCTCTTTGAAACCATTGGCTCTACTCTATTGGTTAAAGCCGCTAATAATTTTAATGTGCTGGATCTGGATTTTATCGATGCAAAAGATTTGCAAGAAGATGTCTGATATAGCACATATTCATTTTAAAATATACAAGCCCTTTGGGATGCTGAGTCAATTGACTTCCAATGATCCAAAAGAGGTCAAAAATAAATCCTTTCTAACTGAGCTCTATAGTTTCCCTAAAGGCGTTATGCCTGTTGGTCGTTTGGACGAAAAATCAGAAGGCTTATTGTTGATGACCACTGATGGAAAATTGAGTGACACCATCAATCGGTCGGATATTGAAAAAGAATATTGGGTGCAATTGGACGGATTGATAGACCAAGAGGCGATTGATAATTTGAGTAAAGGTGTTGAAATTGGTTTTAAGGGAAGACGCTACCTTACCAAAACTTGCAAGGCTCATATACTCGCATCAACACCTAAATTACCTCCTGCAGATCTCAAATTACGCATTGCAAGACACAGGCCGACTTCCTGGATCAGTATTTGTATCACGGAGGGTAAATTCAGACAAGTTAGAAAAATGACAGCGGCTGTAGGCTTTCCAACACAAAGATTGATCAGGGTAAGAATCGGTTCAACCCTTTTAGATGATATGATTCCCGGGCAGGTTGAGGCAATGACCAAACTAGATTGACCTTTATTAAATTTCTATATAAGGATATTAAAGAAGGTAAGTATCACTACTTTTAGAAAAGGCCACATCCTATGCCGCTTAGAATAACAAATTAATTATATTCACAAAAGTAATTTGCATGACTGATTTTAAGACTACATATGGACCCTGGGCATTGGTTGCCGGAGCATCAGAAGGCTTAGGTGCAGCATTTGCTAAAGCATTGTCAAGTCGCGGACTCAACTTGGTATTGATCGCAAGGCGTCAGGATAAATTGGAAAATCTGGCCCAAGATCTTCGGAATCTACATTCAATTCAGATAAAAACGTATTCCTTAGATTTAGCTGATTTTAAGGCCGCTAAAACTTTGTTTTCACAATTTAATGAAAGTATTGGCCTACTGATTTATAACGCTGCTTATGCACCCATTGCTTATTTTGAAAACATCTCTGAAGAAAGTCTTGAAAAGATTGTTGATGTGAATATTAAAACACCCTTACTGCTTTCAAAACTACTTTCAACAGAAATGATCAAAAAAAGAAAAGGGGGTATCGTTTTAATGTCATCCCTTGCGGGTAGCCAGGGAAGTCCGAAAATTGCCACTTATGCGGCCTCAAAAGCTTTTAATGCGATCCTGGCCGAAGGGCTTTGGAAAGAATTAAAGCAGCATAATATAGATGTCCTGGCCTCTTGCGCAGGTGCTATCTCCACCCCTGGATATAAAAAGGCCCAAAACGCAAAAGAAGCTCCCGGCACTCTATCTGCAGAACAGGTTGCCGAAGATACTTTGAATGCCCTTGGGAAAGGACCCACTACAATTCCTGGTTTTACAAATAAACTGGCACATTTTTTTATGAATCGCATATTTCCAAGAAAATGGGCCATTTCAATAATGGATCAAAACACTAAAGACTTATCATGATAACACAAGCACTAGGATTCTTTACACCCTGGATCATCTACGCATTAATAACTTTTTTACATTATTTCCTGCCAGGACGATGGGTAACAGGCTATGTAAAACATGCTAAAACCGGTGAATTATTAGAGTATCGATTAAATGGCAGATTGGTGTTAATCACTACTGTTATGCTTTGGTTTTTAGTTGGTTATTTAGGCTGGGTTCCCTACGAATGGCTCTATACAATCAGGTGGTACAGTCTGGCTGGTGCCTTTGTTTTTGGATTGCTGTTTTCTTTGTGGATCGTTTTACCTTATCCTTCAACTGGTAAATCATTCTTGTCAGATCTTTTTTTAGGTCGACTGGAGAACCCTCAGTACAAAAAAGGAAGCATCGATGCTAAAATGTGGTTGTATCTGATTGGAGCTGTAATGCTTGAATTAAATATACTCAGTTTTATTGCCCATCATCAGATTACATTCGGATCCATTTCTCCTGGATTAATGCTTTGCGCAGCTATGTTAAGCTATTTTATTTTTGATTATTTGAGTTTTGAAAAAGTACATTTGTATACATATGATTTTTTTGCAGAACGTGTTGGTATCAAGTTGGGTTGGGGATGCCTGGCCTTTTATCCTTATTTTTATTTGATTGTCATCTGGGCCACAGTGAATTTACCTGATCCAAAAACGCCCTTATGGATGCTCATTTGTTATGCCCTTCTCTTTTTATTAGGATGGACCCTGTCACGCGGCGCTAACATGCAGAAATATTTTTTCAAGACATCCCCTTTGAAGGTGTTTTTAGGTATCAAGCCCGAAACCATATCAGATGGAAATAAAACACTATTGGTTAATGGTTTTTGGGGACTGAGTCGGCATATTAATTATCTGGGAGAAATTCTAATGGGAACCGCCATCGCTTTAAGTGTTGGTTATCCCGAAGTATTATGGGTATGGCTTTATCCAATATATTATGTTGCTCTTTTGCTACCCAGGCAGATTGATGATGACAAGAGATGTGCCACCAAATATGGAGCGCTATGGCAAAACTATACTAAAAAGGTGAAATATAAGGTTATTCCCTATCTGTACTAGGAGATATTAATCAAACATTTAAAAAAATTAAGATTACTAATCAAACAATTGAAATCCTCACCTTTTTCTTTTTCAGTCTACTATTGTTGAGTTGGCTAACAAGCTCTTCGGCCAGACTCACAGGTACTGCTACAAATGCGCAATCCTGTTTTAGTTCAATCACCCCTAGTTGGTCTTTGGTAAGGTTTCCCTGTTTAAAAAACAAACCTGCTATATCACCTTTTGAAATCTTATCTTTTCTACCACCCGATATAAAAAGCGTTTGCCAGAATTGAGCTTTCCGTTTCGATTCACTGTCAATGGTTTCAATCACTGCATCTTGAATAAAATCCGGTTGGTATTCCTTCTCCCAACTCAACACATAAGCGGTTCCTTTTGAATTCACTCTTGCTGTACGGCCATTTCGATGTGTAAATTCCTGCTTAGTTCTTGGCAGCTCATAATGAACGATATACTTCAATTCTGGAATATCAATACCTCTGGCGGCAAGATCTGTAGCCACAATGACCTGCTGGGTTCCGTTTCTGAATTTTATCAAGGTCCTTTCGCGGTCCCTTTGTTCCATCCCCCCACTGAAGCAACCGTGACTAATATTATTTTTATCTAAAAATTCACTGACTTCATTGATACTCTCTCGCAGGTTACAAAAAACAATACCAGGCTGATTTCCAAGATAGCTTAAAAGAGATAAAAGGCTATTCAGCTTATTCTTTGAAGGTGAAAAAACTGTTTTTATCACAAGTTTTGAAGAGGCGTTCTTAAGATAATTAATCACCGTAGGTTTATGCAGGCCTACGAATTCAGGTATTTCAACACCTTTGGTAGCTGATGTCAGAATTCGCTTCTTTAAATTGGGTAGTTGCTTGACAATAGCTTTCATTTGCGATTCAAATCCAGTCTCCAGCGATTTATCAAACTCATCCAGTACAAGCGTATATATATGCTCTCTTGAGAAGCGATCGCTTCTGAAATGATCCTCTATTCTTCCGGGAGTTCCCACGAGAATAGCAGGAGTATGCTTTAATTCTATTTTATCTTTTGAAATGGGCCTGCCACCGTATACGGCATTTACCTTATATCCCGACCCCATATTTCTGATTACCTGTTCTATTTGAATAGCCAATTCTCGGGAAGGTACAAGAATGAGTGCTTGAATCTCTTTACATTCTACGTCCAAATTATTGATAATAGGCAACAAAAAAGCCAAGGTTTTTCCAGTTCCTGTTGGCGACAATAAAATTGTATTTTTCACCCGCTCAATTGTAGGAATTGCCTCTTCCTGCATAGGGTTCAGTTGGTATATATTCAACTTACTTAAAATGGCGTCCTGTTCTCTAATCGTATTTGACATTGTTTTGATTTATCGGGTATTTTTCTTTTTTCTTTTTTTTACTGTACTTGGTATTGTTTTGCTCTGAGCCAAATAATGAGCCAAAGCTTTCTCCACCAATTCATCTTTTGTTAAATGGTGAAAAATCGTATGAACTTGTTCCTTGATATCTGCAGAAAACTCATGATTAGGTTTGGTTTTGAAAATTTTCTTTGCCCAAAGCAAGGCATTATTCTCTTCAAGACTTTTCGCATCTGCCTTAGCCATGCGCTTAAAGCCAATCCCTAATTCCTTTTCAAAATCGGCAATTTCAAAAAGTTCTTCCTCTTGTAATACCGTAAGTGATAAGCCCTTGGCTCCTGCCCTGGCAGTTCTTCCACTTCTGTGGACATAGGTCTCATAAACATCGGGTAAATGATAATTGACCACATAGGCTATTTCCTTTACATCAATTCCCCTTGCTGCAAGATCTGTGGCAACGAGTATATCGATATGCCCTTCCCTGAATTGTCCCATGATACGGTCTCTAATCCCCTGAGATAGGCTACCATGTAAAGCGCCGGATGAAAATTTATGAATAGCCAGGTTTTTTGCCAGTTTATTGACAGCCGCCTTGGTCTTACAAAATATGATACCTCTTTGCCCTAATTTTGAATTCAAAAAGTGCATCAACACATCAAGTTTTTCAATGGGCTTCACCACAACAAAATAATGATCGATACCCACATGGCCTAAAGTCTCCATATCAGCCTCTATTTGGATGACATGTTTCGATAGGTAATTTTGGATCAACTGTTTAATGGTTCCAGGCATTGTTGCCGTAAACAAAAAGGTTCTTCTATTTTTTGGCAGCTCCTTTATAATGATGTCCAAACCGTCTTTTAAGGCGCTCAGCATTTCATCAGCTTCATCTAAAACCAGATAATCGGCCTGCTTCACATTGATAGCGTTTCTCTTGATCAGGTCAATTAATCTACCTGGCGTTGCCACTACGATATGTGTATGCTGGGCGAGTCTTTCTATTTGGGGTTTAATGGGAACCCCACCACAAACAGAGGCTATTGAAATCTCTGGGAGATGTTTGGCGAAAGAGACCAGGTTATTGTAAATCTGTTGTCCCAGCTCTCTTGTTGGTGCCAGCACTAAGGCTTGTATATAAGTTTTATCTTTATCGATTAATTGCAGCAATGGTAAACCAAAAGCTGCAGTTTTACCGGTTCCAGTCTTCGCTAACCCAACCAAGTCCTCTTTATTATTTAAAAACAAAGGAATAGTTTTCTGTTGTATATCTGTTGGAACTGAAATTTCAGATTCAGTTAGACTCTTTAAAAGTGGGGCAATGATTCCCAATTGGGAAAATTGTGTTGACATATAATTATTTTCTGCAAAGATAGGCACCATATTCCTTCGAATGACAAAGCCTTGATAAAGATTTATTTGTGAACCTGGTTCAAGTATAGATAGGATTTGAAACTATGGCAGGCCTAAAGAAAAAGAATACGATAGATGAAGAAATTAAGGCATAAAAAAAGGCCCCTTAAAAAAGGAGCCTTATGATTTACATATTATCTAAATCTTCGTTTGACATTCCAATTGATTGCCTTCGAATTGCTAAAGAGAAGTGTTTGAACACCTTCTTTAGTAGTTACCATTTTCTTTGTTATATCTACTTTCATAATTTATATCTTATTTGAGCGTGCAAAAATAATACTTATTTTAATATACACAACATTTATATTTACTTTTTATTAAACTTAATGTAAACAGTATTATTGTATCACATTTCCTTATATGCATATAGTAATTATCTATTAAAATAAAGCTTTTTCAGTGTAATCGAATTCTAATGACAATGCAATATGTTCCTACTCAGGCGAGTAATTAACAAGGATAAATTGTTTTTTTTGTAATTTCATAAATAAGTAAAACGTCAATGGTCTACATAATTTATTTATTTTTTAACTATTTAAACACTTTTATTGGCCGGAAAATCCCGCCACAGATATTTTAAATTGAACTCATTGTCATAACAATCAAGCCTATACATAAGAAAAACCTACTCCTACCTTAATCTGATAATTCATACCATTGAATATCTTGGATGTTTTCACGCCTCCCCTTATTATATACCGGATAATTTTTAACCAAATAATTAACGATCACTTCCTGATTATCTCCTAAATCCCATAGGTTTTGGGTTTCTTGCATCCATCGGATGGTCGCGTTCCATCGCTCTTTATTCATTCTATTTTGAATAATTAATTGGGCAGAATGGCAAGCCGTGCAATGGGTAACGACAGTCATCATGCCCTCCCCCTCTTTCAATCCTGTACGCAAATGAATCCCATCTATAATTTCATCATGAGCTACTGACTTATCCGCTATGACTTGTTCAGGCTTTTTATTGGAAAGAGAATTCAGGGTAGGCCACATAAAATATGTAATTACCAGGATGATCGCTAAAATAAAACCAAAGAGTTTCCATTTCTTTGATTGAGCCTCACTATGAATGTTATCTCTATGCTCCATAACCTCCCTACACTACTTTAACCGCTATTCGATGACAAGCATTATTTAAATACCCTTTTGGATTCCAACCTGGTACTAACATGGGTTGGGCTGTGCCTTCTGCATCAGTGGCCCTTGCCCATATTTCATAATAACCAATTTTAGGAAATGTTATCTGCGCCTGAAAGTGTTGCCATGCCAACCTGTTTACCGGCTCCTCAAGAGTGCAAGAGTGCCAGGTAGCTCCAAAATCAATCGAGTATTCCATTTTTGTGACTTCTAACTCTCCTGCCCATGCATGACCTCTGATTTTTAAAATTTTTGCCATATTAAATACTGCACCTGATTTAGGAAAAGTAATCAAAGATTTTGCAGGCATTGATTCGATAATTTTCATATCCTTTTCGGGAACTTCCTGCCCCGGAGCAACAGGATATTGAGGTACTCTATATGAGGTTCCTTTCATTTTTGATCCATCGTGTTCTTTATTTCTAACACTAATTCTGTTGATCCATTTTCCCGAAGCCGATGCCGGCCATCCTCCAGCGATCAGACGTAAAGGGAAACCATGAGCCAAAGGTATGGGCTTATCATTCATCAGATAAGCGATTAAAGTTTCATCCTGATTCGCTTTATGAATTGGAACTCCCCTGGAAATAGGCTCCTTATTCACATCACCACTCAAATGTACATCTGTAGCATGGTATCCTATATAAACCGCATCATCTTTTAGTCCTGTATCTTCCAACAAGTCTTTCAACCTAAGCCCTGTCCAGCGAGCACAATGAACAGCTCCGATGGTCCATTGATTCCCTTTTGCCGGAGGGTCAAACTCATTCCTTCCGTTGCCGCCACATTCCAATGTCACTTGATAGGTATAGGCCTTGAATTTTGTTTTGAGATCGTTTAAAGAATAAGACTTTACCTGACTGACTGATTCTCCGTCAATAGTCAACATCCATTGCTCCGTATTAATTTCTTTAGGAATAAGGCCGTTATTCCTGATGAACATTTTTGAGTTAGGGGTAATATTGTCATCTAACAAATGTGCTTGTGCTTCAATATTATATGGTCTATTATTTAAAATAACCATTGAACTATCGAGATCAAATAATTTAAAAGGATCAGGATCTTGAAAGGCAAGAACTTCATAGCCCTTTGGTATGTTAGAGGCAAAAACAATATGCAAACCAGCCATGGATGCCATAGTACTCAAACCTGTTTTCTTTAAAAATGATCTTCTTTTCATATCAATACGTTATATCAACTTAGAGATGTCAATAAATTTATAATTTAAGTCCTACTAGTTCCACTGCAGTTTCTTTCTTTCATTCCAGTAAAATTTAGAGTCTATAGTATGCTCTTTCAAAGATATCAATTCTTGATTTTCAAGACTAAAGTTCAAGGCTTTCATGTTTTCCGCCAGTTGACTGGTATTTGACGCGCCACTCAGAACAACTTCGGGTTGAAGATGATCAATAACAAATCTTAAA
The DNA here is from genome assembly GCA_964586115.1 of uncultured Flavobacteriaceae bacterium. Classification (GTDB taxonomy): domain Bacteria; phylum Bacteroidota; class Bacteroidia; order Flavobacteriales; family Flavobacteriaceae; genus Lutimonas. The sequence continues at coordinate 10,692 of CAZPHF010000079.1, forward strand.
GCTATAGCATCGACCGAAACATGATACTTATCTGACAAACTTTCCAGACAAGTATATAAACCTCCATAATGCTTGTATTGGGCATTCCTAAAAACCCTCCCGTTAGCTAAAGCTTCCTTTACTATCACTACTCTTCCGGTTTTAATCAATTTCTTCAATACACTATGAGTACTGGTTTCCAAAACGTTATAGGTTACTTGAAAACTTTCAAAAAGAGGTTTCTGCTTAATTTTGATTTGATAAGCATAATCTAATAGCTCACTTTGACGTTCTCCGCTAACAGAGATACCTATTTTTAAACCTGTTTTATTCTTGATCTCAAATAGTTTCTGCAATACGTCAGCATTTTCCAGCACGCCGCTGTCAAAGGTAGCTGAATGGACTTGGTATACTTTCAAAGCCGGTAATAGATGTTTTGAAACCGTCCACTGTTCCATAAGTTTCTGAAGGGAATGTTCTTTGATCTCATGGGGTTCTTTGTATCCCAGATCCCAGTTAGCCACATAAGTATAGCCCCATTTGGTACTGAATATCAAATCTTTGTTGGGATTCTGTTCGTACCATTGCTGCAAGTATTGCTCTCCTTTTCCATATGAGGGAGCAGTATCAAAATGTCGAACCCCTTGATGGTAAGCGAAATCCAACATTTTGAAAGCATTATTTCTGTAGTATTCTGTTGATTTATCCTTATCAATATCTTGCCTGACATTAATATATTCAGGTCTGCCTATGGCCGCCAATCCTAATCCTATACTTGTTTCTTTCAATTTATAATTCTGGTTTTGATTTCAAATGACAAGTAGTGCACTCATAAGAATCTTCCTTTAACGTAATTTTATCTAATTTTGTCACTACTTCATTGATGAAACTATTATAGGTATTTGATTCAGGTGTGATGTTTCTGGCCTTCATTAATTTGTAATAATTGCCTTCCCACTCCTGCCTACCCCAACAATTAGGGCAAACTCCTTCTGGTGATTTTGCCGTTTGCAAACCCGATTCTTTTGCATGGAAAAATCGTTTTAAATTTTCAACTAAACTCATTTTTATGTATTGATTTTAATAATTTTAAATATACAAATATATACTTTCATTGAAGCTATGAATTAAAATCAGCAATATTTACTGATAATGAATTGAGTAAAAAGGGTAAGCAAGAGGCTCACAATTAGACAAAAAAAAACCTTAACAAAATTGTTAAGGCTTTTTACGGTGGAATTCGTTTTAGTTCCATACTTTATTTTTTCATTATTTCATTATTTCATTATTTCATTGTTTCATTATTTCATTGTCTCATTGTCTCATTGTCTCATTGACCTAATATCCGTAATTTCTATAGTTTGACCATCTCACCCTCTTACTATCTCTAAAAGTTGAAAAATTACTGGATCTTG
>CAZPHF010000080.1:0-11933 GCA_964586115.1 uncultured Flavobacteriaceae bacterium
TCTTTGCTGCCGCCCAAACTTTCTCTTTCGTTGACTGACTTATTTTAGGATGATTGTTTAAAGCTCTTGATACAGTTGACGCAGAGATATCTATCGAATCTGCAATGTTTTTGACAGTTATATTTACTTTTTTCCTAGTGTCTTTTTTCAAGTTGCGTATTTTTATTTAGTTCAAATAAGTCGACAAAATACTACTAAAACTCATCAATTAATCACCCATTTACTTTAATAATAGAATTAATAGCCAAAATATTACAAATTATTCAAACTGTAAAAAGCGCCTTTATTCTCTTTTCTATCCATAGACTGATGGACTATGAGATATGCTATCGCATTAAGGTTTCTCAATTCGCAAATCTGGGGCGAAAGTTTTGATTTCTCATAGGCTTTTTCCGTATCCTGATAAAGGTAATTCAAATGGTCGATAGCCTTTTCCAATCTCTCGTTAGAACGAACAATAGCAACCAAATCACTCATGATATTTTGTATGGTCTTTCTGTTATGTGAGATCAATACATTTTCTTTAGGCACCATAGTTCCTTCCTCATCCCACTCAGGAATCTCAGGCAAAGTATCCAGTTCTAAATGACTTCTATGTTTAATGATTTCTTCGGCAATTTTATTTCCGAATACCAAAGCCTCCAATAAGGAATTTGAAGCTAGCCTATTTGCGCCGTGAAGTCCGGTTCTAGAACATTCTCCACAGGCAAACAAATTTGCTACTGAACTATAGCCATTCACATCAACCTCTATTCCTCCCATGAGATAATGCGCAGCAGGAACAACCGGAATAAACTGTGACTCAGGGTCAATTCCTAAACTTTTACATTTTTCATAAATATTAGGAAAGTGCTTTATAAATTCTGGCATGTCCAAATGGGTACAATCCAAAAATACGTGTGGATCACCTGTAAAGATCAGTTCAGTATTAATCGCTCTGGAGACGATATCGCGAGGGGCTAGTTCAGCGCGTTCATCAACTTTTAGCATAAAGCGTTCTCCTGCTTTATTTTTAAGGTATGCTCCAAAACCTCGAACCGCCTCTGAGATCAGAAAAGAGGGACTTTCACCAGGCTGGTATAAGGCCGTTGGATGGAACTGTACAAATTCCATATCAGTAATTCTGGCTTTTGCCCGATATGCCATAGCAATGCCATCGCCGGTGGCAATCACAGGGTTAGTTGTTGCTGCATAGACCTGACCTATTCCGCCTGTAGCAAGAACTACAGAAGTGGCCAAATAGGCATCTATTTTATTAGTTTTCTGATTGAGCACATAAGCTCCGTAACATGTAATTTCTTCTTTATCAGTCTTTCCTGACAGATGATGATCAGTAATAAGATCGATGGCAAAATGATAAGGTAACAACTGAATGTTAGGTAATTTCTCCACTTGCTCAAGTAAAGTTTTCTCTAATTCATAACCAGTCACATCCTTATAATGAAGAATTCTGTTTGTCGAATGGCCTCCTTCCTTTCCTAAATCGATTTCTCCTGCCAAATTCTGATCAAAATCAGTTCCCCAGCTAATCAATTGTTTCATGCAATCAGGAGCTTCTTCCACGACCATTTTTACAACTTCAGGCCTAGATAAATAATCTCCGGCAACCATGGTGTCTTTAATATGATCTTCAAAAGAGTCTAGCTTGTCCCAAACCGCCGCGATACCACCCTGAGCATACTTTGTGTTTGATTCACTTTCGTGCGCCTTAGTAGCCACCAGAATAGTTTTATCTGGTAAAGTAGTAGCTGTTTTAATGGCAATAGAAAGCCCTGCTACTCCCGAACCCATGACCAGAATATCTGCTTTGAATATGCTCATTTTATTTGGAGGAAATATCTAACATTCTTTGAATCGGGATCAGTGCTTTTTTTTGAATGGCTTCTGGCACATGAATTTCCGGAAGTTCATATTTCATACACAAGAATAATTTTTTCATATTATTCATCTTCATATAAGGACATTCACTACAGGCACAGGTATTGTCTTCGTGCGCCGGAGCCGGATATAAGGTTTTCTCTGGCACCTCTTTTTGCATTTCATGGAGGATGCCGGCTTCTGTAGCCACGATAAATTCCTTAGCCGGATTCGTTTTGGCATAATTGATAAGACCAGAAGTAGAACCTATATAAGCCGCCGTTTTTAAAATATGTGCTTCTGATTCAGGATGGGCAATAATTTTAGCCTCTGGATGGGCCTTATGCGTATCCAAAAGTTTATCTATGGAAAAGGCTTCGTGGACAATACACGCTCCTTCCCATAAAAGCATATTCCTTCCTGTTACTTTGTTGATATATGCGCCAAGATTCTTGTCGGGAGCAAAAATAATGGGTTGTTCAAGTGGAATGGAGTCAATGATCTTTTTAGCATTGGAAGAGGTACAGCAAATATCACTAATTGCTTTTACATCGGCTGAGGTATTGACATAAGTTACTACAATATGATCAGGGTGTTTGTCTTTAAATGCCTGAAGATCTTTCGCTTCACATGCTTCAGATAGAGAACATCCTGCATTTAAATCAGGTAGCACTACTTTCTTTCCAGGGTTAAGTATTTTTGCCGTCTCTGCCATAAAATGAACCCCGGCAAAAACGATAAGATCCGCATCTGCCTCAGCTGCCTTATAGGAAAGTTGTAAACTATCACCTACAAAATCTGCAATATCTTGAATAGCAGGCTCCTGGTAATAATGCGCTAAAATTATAGCGTTCTTTTCCTTCTTAAGTTTTTTGATCTCAGCAGCATAATCAATATCATCAGCTAGTGACACATCCAAAAACCCCTTCTCTTTTACATTTTTTTCAGCTTGTTCAAATTCCATTTTCTCATGTCTTTTATCAAAACAAAATTACCACTTTTTAAATAAACAATCAGGGCTTATTGACTCGAGAACCCATTTATAAAGTTAGCTTTTAAGGTACCGAACTTACAAACTATTTGCATATTTTCTTTGTCTACTTCTTGGTGTAATGGGCAATCCATTAACAAACTTTGCAACATTCGTAATATTTCACTATATTCGACTCATTACTAATTGCTTATGGAATGATATTTTATGATAAATAACTGAAGATCAATCTAACTTTAAGAAACCCTCAAACCTGCTCAAATGAACTCCCCCGTAAAAATTTTGATTGTAGAAGATGAAATGATCATCGGTGCAAATATTTCCCTGCAACTTTCTAAACTTGGTTATGAGGTAACCGGTATTGAATCAAGAGGTGAAGAAGCTATTTCACATGTTAAACAGAACCGTCCTGATATTGTATTAATGGATATACAATTAAAGGGAGAACTGGATGGTATAGATACTGTTATCAAGATTCAGCAGGAGATAGATATGCCTGTGATCTATCTAACAGCAAATGCTGATGGGGAAAATTTTGAAAGAGCCAAATCTACTAACCCATATGCCTTTATTTCTAAGCCATTTAAAAAGCTGGACCTTCAAAATGCTATTGAACTTACCATGGGTCGACTCGACAAAAAAAAATCAGGCAGCAAGGAACAGGCACCTTGTATATCTCCATTTATACAAAGTGACAGTATTTATGTTAGGAGAAATGAACGAATGATCAAGATCATGATCCAGGACATTTATTACTTTGAAGCTGACCGAAATTATTGCAAGATCTTTGCAAAAAATAAAGAATGTTTGTTGGTGATGACTTTGAAAGAGATCAATGACAGGCTACCTCCTGAACATTTTCTGCGAATCCATAGGTCATTTATTATAAACCTTTCACATGTAGATGAAGTGGCAGGTACGCATGTGGTTATTCATAAAAAAGCGATACCGCTTAGTAAAACACTTCGAGGAGAATTAATGAATCGATTACAAACTTTTTAGTTCAGGTCAAATTCCATTCTTATTCTGGTCCCTAAGCCATTCATAGTCATAATAGAACCATCCAACTGCTGAATGAGCAGATCGATTAACTGTGTGCCAAATCCGCTTCCTTCATCATTCTCCTTGTCAAATTCCAATAAGCCTATCCCGTTATCAGCGACTTCAAGCAAAATTCGATCCTCTGACATATGTTTAAAAGTAATATTGATCTTTCCATTTCTATTATTAGGAAAGGCATGTTTATATGAATTGGTGAGTAATTCGTTGACAATTAAACCCACAGGAATAGCCGAATCTACGTCGAGTTCCATGTCTTCTAAATCATATGCATACTCTATTCTTCCCTCTTCCCCATAGGAATCCATAATATGTTGACATAAGTCGACTAAATATTCTTTCATATCTATTGACGAGAGATTCTTTCCCTGATATAATTTTTGATGGATCATACTCATAGAATAAACCCTGTTCCTGCTTTCTTCTATGGCTGAAATGATTTTAGGATCCTTAATTTTATCCGCTTGTAAGTCTAACAAACTTGATACAATACCCAGGTTATTTTTTACGCGATGGTGTATTTCCTTTAAAAGAAACTCCTTTTCTTCATTTTGTTTTTCAAGAAGAATATTCTTTTTTTTATTATTTTCATAGGTCACATATAGTACTAGCAATAACACCAGTAACAAGCCTGAAATGATAGAGATCAGGGTTTGTGTGGAACTTTGTTTATTGATCCTGTCTTGCATGCCTTGAATTGTACTTTCTTTTTCCGCAAGATCAAATTCAGTTCGAAACAATGCCATTCTTTGGTTTGAATTTTCTACAAAGACCTGTTTTTTAAGAGAATCGTATACTGCAAACGCCTCTATCGCGTCCTTATAATTGTGACTCTTGGCATATGCCCTGCTCAACCTTTCATAGGCTTGACTTAAATAAAACTTGTCACCAAATTCAGGGGTCGCCACCTCAAGAGATCGGTTTAAGATTTCAATAGCTTCTTCATTCTTTCCCTGAAACAATTTTAAGCGACCTAACGCTAAAAAGGAACGCATAAGTAAGAAATCATTTTCGATCAAATTTGCATATTTGATGGCTTGCTCTCCGGCTACTTCTGCTGCTTCATACTGATTCAGCTCAGTGTACAGATCAACCAACGAAATATAGATATCACTCAAATTATTATTAAACCCATATCGTTCTGCCATAGAAAGCGCTCTTTGGAAGTATCTCAGTGCCTCCTTAGGCCTTTTAAGACTTAATAAATTATTTCCCACAACATATAATGTGAAATCATAATCCATATCGTTCAAATTACGTTCTTCAAAATAAGTCAATGAGAATAAACCCAATTCCAAGCCTCTATCAAAATCTGAATATTTCCAGTAAAGATTACTCAAGTCACTATAGGCCAAGGCAATTGCTTTTTTATCATTCAAAGCTATTCCAAGATTTTGTGCTCTCAGGGCATAATCGGCGGCACTCATAATGTCTCCCTTCCGCTCAAAAACATATCCAAGTTGAGTGTACAATGCGGGTAAATCCTTTTTCTTTACTTTAGATCTTGCGTCTTCCAGAATTATCAAAGCCGTATCTAATTTTTCCATTCTTAGCAAAATAGCCGCCTCTGTAATCTGAAACCTTCCTTCCCACAAGACATCCTCTTTTTTCCGGGTCATCGCCAATCCAATTCTTGTTAATTCTAAAGAGCGATTCAGATCTCTTGTATGTGTGTAATAAGCCAAGTCATTTAATGCGGAAAACTTAATACTGTCTACGCCTATTTTGGTATAATTCAGTTCCAGTTCTTTTAAATAAGATGCATCAAAATTATCCGTCTCAACAAAAATTTTGGTATATGGGTTTTCCCTTGCTGGATCAATGAGGTCCTGAGCAAAAACAAGCTCAAAACTGAACAAACAAAAAATAAGTATTAGTTGAGCTATAAAGGATTTCTTGTACATGTCAAGGCGATTAAAATCTTTCGAAACACTAAAGTTTATTCTATTCCTAATGGCACTAAAATATTCCTTTAAACCACTTTGTGAGTCTTTTGAATTTGTTGATTGTTTGTAGAAAGTTACAAATTTAAATACAAAGCTGCTCGATAAATAAAAACGGCTCTTCGGATAAGAAAAAGAATCGCTTGTCCTATATGACTTGTTTCTAAGGCTAAAAGAAAATTAACTTAGAGCAATGAAGATCGATTGAACATATGTAAAACGGTAAAAATGTCTAAGTCAAATTGTATTGTATTTTTCCTTTTGTTCCTAGTGGCTTGTAGCCCTGCGGATAAGAAAAAAGAAAGTGAAGTACCGAATAAAAAGACTGTAGAAGCATATGTTGATACCATTTGGAACAAAAAAGAATTGGACAGCCTGGAAGTTTATTTTTCCAATAAATTTATTAGAAAAGTAAATAATATTGATTTGGCAGTTGATAATACCGAATTGACAGCCAACATAAATATCCTTTTTAAGGCTTTCCCCGATCTTCACATGGACATCGAATATATCATCGCAGTTGAGAATAAGGTTTATTTAAATTGGGTGATCAAGGCAACAAACATAGGTGATTTTGGTGACTACCCGGCAACAGGACAAAAGGTTAAAATTAGCGGTATCACAAGAATCGATTTAAATGAAGAAGGAAGAATTATCTATGAAAATATTTACTACAATGAACTATCTCTTATGCAGCAATTGGGCTATGGCCTACCCATACCAAACAGTGAATTAACTCAATCAAATAGCGAATAAACTCAATCAAATATTAACCAAAAATAAATAAAAATGAAACTATTAAAACTTTCCCTGCTAACCCTTACAATGTTAGTCATGCCAATGCTTGTCTCTTCCCAGGAGGAAAATAGCAATCAGGCATATTGGATCCATGAAGATCGCGTAAAACCAGGTATGACAGATGAATATGAACAAATTTCCAAGGATTTGATTGCTGCCTGTAAAGAGCATAACATTCAGGATAACATGTGGCTAACCATGGCCCTAAATGATAATTCCTATGTCTACATCACTCCTATTGACAATATGGCCAGTTTAGATATGGATGGATTTAAAACCCTTTCAGAAAAAATGGGGTCAGAAAAAATGGCAGCTCTATTTAACCGGTTCAATCCAACCTATGACGAGCATGGTGACTATGTAATTTATCTTCACAAAGATCTTTCTTATATGCCCGGAGGAATTTCACAAACGATTGACGGGCAAAACTACCGAACCCTCTATTATAATTACGTAACTCCTGAAAACGATAAGGCTTATGGAGAAGTTATGAAAAAGATGAAGGCTGCATTTGAAAAACACAATTCCAAAATGCACTTCCGAGTCTATAAGACAGGTTTTGGGGTTATGGGCTCTTATTATATGATCGCAGTTGCTGGAGAAAGTAGTTTGGATGCCGCTACAAAAGGTGATGAAAACTGGAGTCTTATGAAGGATGATTTTGATCCTTTGCTTAAAGAAATGAGCAAGTACACCTGGAAAATGAACGAAAAAAGAGGCTGGATGAGAGAAGATCTTGGATTTATACCAGCTAAGTAATAAACTAACCAAACCTTTTATAAAATATGTTGAAAAAAATTATGATACTGGCGAGTATTTTCATGGTGATAATTTCCTGCCAGAACAATCAAACAGAAAGATTTAAAACTGCATCAGCGGAAATTGACCTTCTCAAAAAGGGGCTATCAGATTATGAGAATGCGAATTGGTCTGAATGGTCCAAACAATATGCTGACTCCGCAAAAATATTCCAAAACACATGGCATGAAGGAGTAAGCCCTGAAGAAGTAAAGATTCGACATGAGGAGCTCATCTCCAATTTATCTAGTTATTCATTCGATAAAGATGACATTACCATGGAGCAAATTATAGATGACAAAGGTAGAACCTGGGTCAACTTCTGGGGCATTTGGAAAGGAACACTCAAAGCAAATTCAAAGGAAATATTTATTCCTGTTCACCTTACCATTCAGTTTGAAAAAGGAAAGGTAGTTAAAGAATTCGGCTTTTGGGACACTGCGCAACTTAAAGACGAGCTCAAGAATGTAGAATTTGCGTCAACCGAAAATTGAGAATATATGAATCCAACTGATCCGTCAAAAATTATGCAAATAGGCATGGGTTTTTGGGCTTCAAAAACCCTGCTTACTGCAGTCAATATGGAGCTCTTCACCCATCTTGGAAAGGGTTCAAAATCAGGAAAACAAATTCAGGAAACTCTGGGCCTTCACAGTAGGTCCTTGTATGATTTTCTAGATACTCTTGTAGCGCTCGGTTTTTTACACCGTGAAGGAATTATGGAAAAAGCAGTATACAGTAATGCTGAAGATGCTGATCTTTTTCTTGATAAAAAGAAACAGACTTATGTAGGTGGCATTCTTGAAATGTCGAATAACCGTTTGTATCCCTTTTGGAACAATCTTGAAGAAGCCCTTAAAACGGGAAAACCTCAAAATGAGAGTAAATCAGGTGAGGCCCCATTATTTGAAGCCATTTATGCGAACGAGAATAAACTCAGGGAGTTTTTGCATGCCATGGGAGGAGTTCAAGCAGGTAATTTCGATTTTTTCGCAAGAAATTTTGATTTTTCAGGTTTTAATACCCTGTGTGATGTAGGAGGTTCAGGAGGAAATCTATGCATTCATGTGGCCAAAAATAATGAACAGATTCAGTGTCTCTCTTTTGACCTTCCCCCCGTTGCACCCATTGCAGATGGTAATTTTAAGGCCTTAGAACTGCACCAACGCATAAAGGCGGTTGCCGGTGATTTTTTTAAAGATGACCTTCCAAAAGCCGATTTGATCACCATGTGTAACGTTTTACATGACTGGGGTACAGAAGATAAAAAAATGCTGATTCAAAAAGCGTATCAAGCCTTACCCGACAAGGGAACCTTGGTTGTTATAGAAAATATTATAGACAACGAAAGGAGCAAGAATGCTTTTGGCTTAATGATGTCACTCAATATGCTTATTGAAACTGATCAAGGATTTGACTATAGCTTGTCTGACTTTGAAAATTGGGCAACTGAAGCTGGGTTCAAACAGGTCAATATTATGCCCTTAACAGGGCCGGCAAGTGCAGTTATTGCCACCAAATAATCTATTAAATAAACCTTCAAACGCTCCTTTTTGATTTGTTAGGGGGGAGTAGTTTATTCGAAGGAAACAAAGAACAATTGATTCTAAGTATCCTGACAAGTACACGTATGATGAAAAATCATCAAAAGGGGAAGGAATTCATTATACGTGTCTTGTCTTTAGAATCAATTTTTATCTTTAGGGCAAAAAAAATTACAAAGCAGATTGTTCAAAGCAATTCATTTCAAAACAACATATTTTTATCATTAACAATAAATGAACAAGAAAATTAAATCCTCCAGAATACATTCAATTGACATTCTTAGAGGATTAGTAATGGTAATCATGGCACTTGATCATGTCAGGGATTATTTCCATTTAGGAGCCTTTGTGTATGATCCTCTTGATTTAGATACTACAACACCTGTGTTATTTATGACTCGATTTGTCACCCATTTCTGCGCTCCCGTATTTATATTTCTCACTGGGACTTCGGCAAGTTTATACGGTCAAAATAGAAGTAAAAAGCAACTTTCTAAATTCCTTTTTACAAGAGGGCTCTGGCTCATCTTTGTTGAAATTGTGATTATGAATTTTCTTTGGTGGTTTGATCCTTCTTACTCTTTAATTAATCTTCAGGTAATCTGGGCAATTGGCTTATCAATGATTTTTTTATCGTTTTTGATCTACCTACCAATTAAGATTATTTTGGCGCTTTCTCTTATTGTCGTTTTTGGACATAATTTGCTGGATGGCATCACTGTACAAGGCGATAGCTTTACCTCCATTTTATGGTATATGTTCCATCAATGGCAATTTCCTTCCGTTGGTCACGTAGCATTTTATTATCCTGTAATGCCTTGGATAGCCGTTATGTCATTAGGCTATTGTTTTGGATCTTTGTATCACAAAGGATTTGATCAGTTAAAAAGAAAGAAAAATTTACTTTTGTTCGGTTTTACGACCATATCCCTCTTTTTATTGATTCGCTATATAAACGTTTATGGAGAAAAGGTGCCTTGGAGCCAACAAAAAGATTTTCTGTTTACACTTTTTTCCTTTATAAATGTTTCAAAGTATCCACCCTCTCTACTATACATCCTGATTACAATAGGGCCTACATTTCTGGTGCTGTACTTCCTTGAAGGAGTGCAATCAAAAGTGACAGATTTTTTGCTTGTCTTTGGAAGGGTTCCTTTCTTTTATTATGTCATGCATATATTTTTCATCCATTCAGCAGCCCTCCTTACTTTAGTTGCGCTGGGAGATGACTGGACACTAATGATTTTTGACATGAGCTCTTTTACTTCAAATAAATTGGCCAGCTACGGATACTCATTAGGAATAGTTTACCTGGTATGGATGCTTATAGTGGCACTACTCTATCCCCTTTGCAAAAAATATATGCGATATAAGCTCAACCATCCCGAAAAATGGTGGTTAAGCTATTTATAATTAAATTGTAATTTCACAACATACATACCTCTAAAATTTAAGAACAATGAAAAATATACTCTTCCTCTTTTTAATATTGCTTTTTTCCTGTAACCAAGAAAAAAAACAAGAAAGCTATCTAGGCATTGTAAACATTGAGGTCAGCGGAAACAAAGATGCCGTGTCTCATTTTGAAAAAGGATTGCTTTTGCTTCATAGTTTTGAATACGCTGATTCAAGAGAAGCTTTTCTAGCTGCTCAAAAAACGGACCCTGAAATGCTTATGTCTTATTGGGGTGAAGCCATGACCTACAACCATCCTTTGTGGTCGGAGCAGGATTTTGATAAGGGATTGGAAGTCTTAGAAAAATTAAAAACTAAGCAACCATCAGCCAAGGTCACCGAACTTGAAAAAGATTTACTTCATGGAGTTCATATCCTATACGCATCAGATTCATCTAAAACCGTAAGAGATCAAAATTATGCGGATTTTATGTTGTCATTGAATAAAAAATACCCTGAAAATCATGAGGTAGCAGCTTTTTATGCTTTGTCTCTTTTGGGCTCTGTTCCGGATGGGCGTGATGAAAAAATATATGGGAAAGGCGCTGATATTGCCAACGGAATACTCAAAGAGAATCCGAAACATCCTGGCGCCCTTCATTACCTGATTCACTCCTATGATGATCCTGAACATGCAAAACTTGCCTTAACGGCTGCCGATTCTTATTCGGTTGTGGCCCCTGATGCAAGCCATGCCTTGCATATGCCTTCACATATCTATGTAGCTCTGGGCATGTGGGACAAGGTGGTAAGTAGCAATGAGAATTCTTATCAAGCAAGTATCAACAGGATGATCGCCAAAAACCTTGCACCAAATGGCAGGGGTTTTCACGCTTATCATTGGCTCGAATATGGTTATCTCCAGCAAGGAAGATTAGAAGATGCAGAAAAATTGGTCATTGATATGGAAGGATTTACCAAGGAAGCTCCCAGCAAGTATTCCAGGTCTCATATGGTATATCTAAAAGGAACCTATTTAGTTGAAAGTGATGACTGGAACAGTAACATCGCTAACATAAACGTTGATATTTCAGACCTTAACCTTACGATAAGGTCACAATACCGGTTCCTTGAAGGAATGAAGGCCTTTAAGGCTGAAGATAAGACGGCTTTGGAAGCTGTTATTGAGGCGATTAAAAAAGATCATGACAAGGAATCTTACCTGGTAAGTTACGATAATGCACCCTTTTGTTCGGGAGCAAATAGATATACTACGTCTCCCTCTATGCTACTTGAAACTGAAATTATGATGCACCAGCTCATTGCCTTAAGAAACTGGCTTGAGCAAGATACTGAACTCACCGAAATGCATTTAAAAAAGACACTTGCACTGGAACAAGATCTCAGTTATAGTTATGGACCTCCCGTAATTCAAAAACCAACCAATGAATTATATGCAGACTGGTTACTCGCTCAAAAACGAAATCAAGAGGCATTAGAACAATATGAGGCAACATTGATAAAAGCACCCATGAGAAGAACTGCCTT
>CAZPHF010000081.1:0-11925 GCA_964586115.1 uncultured Flavobacteriaceae bacterium
ACACCCTTTCCGGGTTGGGAAAGTCTTCGGGAAGAATCGAATGAGAATGAACCACGTGTCTTACTCTTGGTGCGAAATGAAAATGGTGAGGGTATACGCTGGATCGAAGGCAAGGCAAAAAAAGGATTGCATCGAGCCAATTGGGATTTAAAACTTCCTGCACTTGATCCTATTAACCTGATTGTACCAGATTTTAAACCACCTTGGGCAGGAGATAGTGAAGGTCCTCTTGTAGCCCCAGGAAAGTATACAGTAGAACTTTATGTAGAACATAATGGTAATTTGCAATCACAAGGGACTGCTAAAACATTTAATGTAAAGCCTGTGTCTACAACAGTTTCAGGGACTGACTTTAAGGCTGTTGCTGAATTTCAACAACAAACCAGCGAGTTGGGCAGACAGATCTCAAGCGCCAATAGAAAATTAGGAGAGGCCAGTGAAAAACTGAGGCATATGAAAGCTGCTTTAAAACAGACACCTAAAGCCTTACCCGAATTATTTACAAAAATGTATGATCTTGAGGAGCAATTATCGGCCTTAAGAGCTGATTTAAATGGTGATAGAATTCGTCAAAGCAAAGATGAATCAACTTCACCTTCCATTCGGTCTAGGGTAGGGTCAGTCGCTTACGGGCATTGGGGAACTCGTCAAACTCCAACAGAAACACAACAGCAAAATATAAAAATAGCGACCAGCGAATTTGAAACGTTTCGTAAAAGTTTGGTCACTTATATGAACGACTTGGAAAATTATGAAGCAGCATTGGAAGCGGCAGGGGCTCCTTATACGACAGGTAGGAAGTTTAAATAATTAGATATGTATAACATACTATTAAGTGATTGATTTTTAACTGGATAATATTTATTATTAAAACACATGAAAAGTTTACTTTAAACCAAGTGTGTCGCATCCATTCTTAAAATATTTTGGTCATATAGTATAATTTTTGTAATATTGACTATTGCCTTGATTTTTAGTATATAAGAATAGTTAACCCCTCTAAGAACTTCTACTATGAAAACACTATTACAAGATGAGTTAAAATCGACTAAAACGGTCAGTAGCTTCGCTAAAAGAAGTTACAAGATTTATCAAGAACATTATTTGTCTAAAAACTTGAAACCAGCCTTGAGCATGGAGGAGTTTTTAGATAATTATAGATGATGTTAAGCGCTATATTGTATAGTAAAAAAAGCTCCGTTATTTTAACAATATCATGTTATTAACTGTCTCAATATATTTATTAGATAAATTGGAAAATATGCAGTAGGGCATGAGTATAAAAATTCAATAAAGAAATTAATTCTCCATTATGATTCTTCTGTATTTATACTAATTTTCACCAAACTTCAGGGAACTTCAGATATAAAGACACATTATGAGTATTCAGGAAGTTTCTTTTCAGAATCTTGGTTAGAACCATTAATATCTGGATATGGCATTCAAAAAATAAATTATAACCCTGTACCGATAAGTCTAAGATCAGTCTCAATTCGCCCAATATAATGCTTGGTGGCTTTGTCTTCTGGATATATCTTGAGACATCCCTCAAAAGAAAAACGTGCCTCATCATATTTTTGTTCTTCAAAGTACCGAACTCCTTCTTCAAAGTCTTTCTTGATTTGCCTCTTTTTAGCAATTATTTCCGGTGCATCATAAGAAAAGATATCATAAATTGTGACTGATATTGACTTTCCCTTGACAAAGACTATACCAAGGAATCGATATTGTATTTCAATTTCATTCTTGACCCGATTTAAAACGTTTTCGCTGATGATTATATTGGAACCAAAAGTTTTGGTGAGTCCCTCTAGACGAGAGGCTAAATTGACAGAATCAGAGATCACGGTCCCGTCCATACGTTCATCCTCTCCTATAGTTCCTAACATAAGGGTGCCTGTGTTTATCCCAATTCCCAACTTAATGGGTTTTAACCCCTCAATAGCCCGCATCTTGTTGTAATTTCTTAATTCTTCCAATACTTCTGAAGCGGTCAGCAAGGCATCTTTTGGATCATCAGGAAAAAGAGCCATTATCGCATCGCCCATAAATTTATCTATAAAGCCATTATTTTGCCTTACCATTGGACTAAAACGCTTCAGAAGATTATTTATAAAATCGAAGTTTTCTTCAGGGGTCAAACCTTCTGAAATTGTGGTAAAAGATCGAATATCTGCAAAGAAAATCGTCATTTCTTTGGTGACATTATCACCAAGCTTTACGTCCACAATACTATCCTTACCTAAAAAACTTAGAAATTGACTGGGTACAAACCGGCTGTTTGCCTTATTGATCGCCTGAATTCGTAGTGATAAATTTTCAATAGACGCGAAAGATTTTGAAAACTTGAAGGAAAGCAGTACCGACTGACAAAAAATAAAAAAGAAGAGTCCGTAGGGGCTATAATAGTCCGTATTGATTATCTGATTGTCAAATAAAATGTCATTTGATGCTGTCCCTATGAAAACAAAAGTGCCTATAAAAGCTATCAAAGCCCCCTCTCTTTTCATTATCATGGCTCGTATTAATATATATATCAAATAGATCTGTGAGGTCAAAACGACTAATTGATATGGAATAATTGCGACAGTAGATACATTAGATGGAAATAATAAAGACAATCCAAATACAATTCCAAGAAAGATGTAAATTTTTCCAATTATGGGCTTGGCCTCATCAGGAAAAAGTTTTTGAATAAAAAGAATAAAAAGCACCGGTCCGAAGAAAAAGCCCACAAAAATTAAGCGAATATAATTCTCAAAATTAAAATTAGGAAAAACTTCAATTAAAAAAGTCTCCCCTAATCCAATTGTTCTCAAAACAAAAAGAAAACAGAGCAAGCTGAAAAATAAGGTTGATATTTCTTTCTTTCGGAGAAGAAAAAAGGAAAAATGGTATAGTGCCATAATAAAAAGACTTCCCGTTAAAAACAGATCGAAAGCAATACTTCTGGTTCTAAATTTTCTGATATTTAGTTCTGAACCTAATTTATAAGGAGCTGGTGCTCCTCCTTTATTGAATGTAAAGTTCGCTACCTGAAGCACAATATAAAATTCCTTAGAAGGTAGATCAAAATAAACGTAATTCGGAACGGTTTGTGGTAAAGTATTGATCCTATCCTTAGCTACAACACCATTTTCAGCCATCAAATTATCATTGATCCATAATTTATAAGAAGTAAAATGAAACGGAACTCTCAATCCCATTCTTTTCACATTACCTGATGTCACAACCTTTAATCGCATCGTTGCATAGCCATCTCCATCTAGCGATTCTCCATCAATAACTAGGTTATTCCATACATTTGGTAAATTGATATAGGCAGATGGAGTCATTTCTGCAAAACCATTGGGCTCGATTAATTGACTCCAGTAAAACTCCCACTGACCATCTAGATTAGTTATTCCATTTTTATTAAAATCCCACTGACTAGCATCCAAAACTCCTCGCTCAGATTCAAGTTTTGTGAAATCTGTACACCCAGTAAAAAACAGTAAAATCAACAAAAAAGCACCATTCCTTAAAGCCCGTCTGAATATCATTAATATGAGTTTTTATAAAGATAGTTGCTTTTATTGAATAATCTAATTATCTTGTAGAAAATCAAAAACACCTGTATTTCAAACAATTAAACCTAAATATTATGAAAATTCCTCACAGAAATAAGTTAGTTCACGACACTGGAGAATCAGTTTTTCCCGGAGATTTTGAGCTAACTGAATTAGCATTAAAAAATTATCAAATTTCAAGAGAGCACTTTGGATCAACAGAAATCCAACTTCCAAATAACACATCCTTTAGAGTAAAAGATTATCAATATAGATTACCTGACGGTTCAATAGGAATGCATTTTATTCCGGTAAGTGACCATGGAAATGTCAAGACAAAAGATGATAAATTGGTATCCGGATATTATCTCATAGATTCTTTCTTGAGAAAGGAAATGGGGTTGGCTGAAGATGAACCAATTTATGCATTGGTCAATTATTTTCATCCGGAACAAAACAAAGGAACTCTTCAAGATCTCATGTCAAGTTCTGAGGATAAAGTTGAAATGGGCTTCACTCATCTAGGAGCTTATTATGGGGAAGGATACACGACAAATTCTCCAATGCTTTATCACAGCCATAGATTTGGTGTGAATGGAGTTGCTAATCAAACGGTTTTTGGCTATCCTGCAAACATTCAAATCCTTGGTTTAAAAGGAGTTCCTCAATCAACAATAAATAAGAATCATCGATACGTTGACGTTTGTTTGAATACGGGGGTAATGTTTCCAAATAGAAATGCAGATGCCTATAAAGATTCAAAATTCAGACCGGTCAATATTAATACGGCTTTAATGTTTTACCGAGACTGGATTCTATTTGAACGCTATTTGCGAGAAGACGAATCCTGGTATACATATTGCGCGGCTCACAAGACTCTAGTTACCACAATAGCAATGAATCTACCTCACAATCTACATTCATTTAAAGAAGTCTATGGAGCTCAGCAGGGTACCGAACTTTTTGAAAAATTTAAATTATTCTACAATTCTTATATAGGTCCTGACCCTGGGTTTCTTGCTAAAGATGAAACTGACTTTGTACCTCTTTGGAAGTTACAAGAATTTACCCCTGAGCAAATTCAGCCGTTCTCTTTGGAAGAGTACGATGCTTATGAATCGGCAAGATTGGCAAATAAATTGAAAAACTTCAAGGGTAAAAAACCTCTTGGACATGATGATGCTACAAGTTGGGCCTGTCAATCTACTGCTGAAATAGTTGCAGAGCTGGTTGAAGTCTATGCAGATATGCTGGATGCGGGCCAAATCATGACAAGTGCCTTTATCTTAGGGTTTATTGACAAGATCCATGAAAGAATGGGAATTAGTCGTCTGGATTTTCTTTTTCATGCTATGCCCATCGTTGATAAGGTGATGATCGCCCATGCAAAAATTCATGCAGCTAAAGATTCGAGCACTTATCTCAAATCTACTTTTCAGCAGCTATTCACTGTATTTGGAGGAAAAGAGAATGCATTACCTGATTTTGAGAATGAAATTAAAAAACTTAAAGGCCTTGGTGGTTTTATGGAAATTATTTCATCCTTTATCAAATCTGACCCACTACCTGAGGTCATGGCTGCCTGGGCATTATTAGGTGTTGTAACAAATTGGAAGAGCATTGTTGAAGGAGGAGCAATAGACCCCGTAGATGCTTATGAAGAATTTTACACAAATGTTCAAAAAGACCTTCAAATAGCCAGAGATATGTTGATTACAAGTCCGGATAAAGTTCAATTTTATACACCACCAGGTATGGTTCATTTAATTTGCAACGGGATTTATCAGGCCAACCCTTTTATTTCTGTAAGAGAGGTTTGCACCGTAATAAATTATACAGAATCCCAAATCAAGAATCAATCCTAAACTTTATGCCTTTATGAACCAAGAAGCAATCCATTTAGACCCAGAACTAGACCAGCACATTAAGGACCTTATAGAAGAATTAAAGGTCATAATGAGTAATGATAAAGTTAAATCAGCATATGAGGAAGCCATCAAAAACCTTACTCCTACAGTATATTACGAACATGAAGTTGTTGAGAATCCTTGGACAGGAGCATCAATAGAATATTTTATAAACTATTTTAAAAAATGGTTTACATTTTTACCTCAACCTTCAAAAGGTTTAGGTAAAATTGAACCATTTACTTTTTTCTATCTTGAAAATAAAAAGGCTTTTAATTTTCTTAACAGATTAGAGTCCAGAAGTGATGAAAGCCTTCCTTTCACAAAAGAAATTTTTAATTGGACCGTAAAATTCATTATGGCGCGTGGTCGTTTTATGGATTCACCTAGTTCTACAAAATATATTTATAAATGGGTTAATGACCACTCATCTCACATGAATCAGTTCATTACGCCTCCTGGCGGATTTAAATCGTTTAATGATTTTTTCACTCGAAAATTAAATATGAAAGTGAATCCAAGACCCATAGCTGATGTCAATGTAGATTCTGTAGCTGTTGCACCCGCTGATTCTGAAATCAATTTCATCGAATCAGACCTTACACTATCAACGCCTTTAAAAGTAAAAACCAGATATATAAATGTCAAAGAATTATTAGCGGATTCTGTTTATGCACAAAAATTTGTAGGAGGAACTGCGGTCTCTTGTGTTTTAATGCCTAATAGTTACCATCGCTATCATTCTCCTGTTACTGGTGAGATTATCGAATCAAAAGAACTTCCAGGAATCTACAATGGCATTACAGATGGAGAAGATTGGTTCAATCATGGCAATATTGGAGAGAGTACGACAGATTTTAGCATTTTCGAAGATTTCCATCGAGCGTATTTTATTTTTAAAACTAAAAATCACGGGTTCGTTGCTCAAATTCCCGTTGGATTAAATACCATCAGTGCACTGTTTTCATCAGTGGTTAATCACCATTCCACTATGGTTCCGCCAGGTAGCAAACCTGTGGCAATTCACAAAGGTGATGAGTTGGGTCATTTTGCCTATGGAGGTTCCTTGAATATTTTACTGTTCCAAAAAGGAGTATTGGGTTCAATATCTGTCCTTATGGGCCAGCGTTTAGGAACTTTAAGTGCTCCTTACAAACCTAAATAATAAATTTAATTCAGGATTCAACTTTTTGGCTGAGTGCCATCCATTTTGAGAATGAAAAAAGTGTATCAGTCTGTCGACAGATACACTTTTTTATTTGTCATTCCCTTGCTCAACAAAGTTTAACGAAGATAATTGACATGGTCCAAATTTGCCAATATGTTAAAATTGGAAATAAATAAATTGTTCACCGCTACCTTGTGCGATGATCACTAAAAATATCATAACGGCCCATACTATACCTAAAAGCAAAGGAGATATTTTTAATGAAACTTCTTTTAAAGAGGTATTTCGCATAAACCAATGACAAAGAAATAGTAGGGCAACAACAGTACTTACTTTTAGTATTGTAAAAGTATCCAGTATTTTTTCTCCATTAGTTTGCATATAGAACATTGATTTGATCATGCTCCAAGCTGTTTCAAATTTTCTGGCTCTGAAAAACACCCAAGTTATGTTTACACAAGAAAAAGTTGTAAACGCCAGAAACATGCCATTCCAAGCAGTTATTTTAAATGGAAGATATTTTCGTTGCAAACGTTCTAAAATTAAATAGGTACCGTGTAAACCACCCCAAACTATAAACGTCCATGCAGCACCATGCCATAAACCACCTATTAACATAGTTACCATTAAAGCTACATATAATCTTAAAATACCATATCTGTTTCCTCCTAACGGAATATATAAGTAATCTCTTAACCAGCTTGATAAGGTAATGTGCCAACGCCTCCATAAGTCAGAAAACCCTAAAGAAGCATACGGATACTTAAAGTTATCTGGCAGGATGATCCCTAGCATCAAAGCAATACCTATCGCACAGGTGGAATAACCAGCAAAATCAAAAAATATTTGACCGGAAAATGCTAAAGTTCCTACCCAGGCATCAACACCATGTAATAGTTTGTCAGATCCAAAAACTTTATCCGCAGTTGCAGATAACAAGGTATCTGCCATAACTACTTTTTGAAATAATCCAATTGTAAGTAGAAATATTCCCCAAATAAACTGGTTTAACGTAGCTTTCTTTTCTTCATAAAATTGAGTAATTAAATCTTGTGCTCTTACTATAGGGCCAGCTACTAATTGCGGGAAAAATGTAACATATAAAGCAAAATCTAAAAAGGTCTTAGCTGGTTCAATTTTTCGTTTGTACATGTCAATAGTATAGGACATGGTTTGGAAGGTGTAAAAGGAAATTCCCATTGGTAAAATAATATCCATGGGCTCTGCTTTGTAACCGTACCCATAAGTGCTTACCACAGTTGTGAAATTATCTAGTAGAAAATCACGATACTTAAAAAAGGCAAGAAACCCTAGGTTTACAACCATACTTAAAATAAGCCACATTTTTCTTTTGCGCTCATTTTCTTCAACTGCTAGTTTTTTACCGGCAGTCCAATCGACCATAGTTGAAATCCAAAGCAAGATAACTAATGGAGGATTCCATAGGCCATAAAAAATATAACTTGCTAATAATAGCATGCCCTTTTTAGAAGTCCAGTTTAAAAACTTTGAGTAGTAAAGGGCCAAAACTATTACCAAGAATAGTACAAAGCTTAATGAGTTAAATAACATGTTTTTTTATTTAAAGGTTGGCAATAGCATTATCTGCTTTCATTAGTTTTATTAATTCTTTTGTATAATAATCTGCATCTTCTCCTGATAAATGTGATTCTTCAGGACATCTTAAGTCTTTTAAAGATTCATGATCTTCAAAATGGTATGCCTTAATATTTGCTTGCTTAACTAAATCGTCCCAGTATTCATTTCTAGGCAAACCTTTGTTTTCGCCTGCTCTTACGCCACCACTTGAGGGGCATCTCATAAGCACAACATTACCACCTCTAGTTTTAAATTTTTTTAAATCTTTTAGAAAGAATTCCATTGTTGATTCTTTATCAGGCGGTGGAGCGCCGGCTCCAAAGAAATGCCATACTTTTATTATGGTATTTGCAAATGCGGTATCGGTTACTGTTTTCTTTGTCATGCGCATATTACTATTAGAATCTATATCACCAAAATAATAAAAAGGTGGTTGATTAGGTTCACCAGTTCTGTTGCTAATTTTAACTGCTCTTAATAACGATTTTAAATCTATATCATCAGACCATTCTTCTTCATCTGCTGACATAAGCACAAAGTTTTTTTGAAGAGGAACCGAAAGTTGATAATTTAATCGCTGTGCATAAGTTCTGTTTTTATAAAAATCTACTTTAGTTTGTGGTCTATTCCATGGGAAAGCTTGCGGATTTGTTGTTGAAAAAAACAAACCCGGTGTCACACCTATAAGAATAGTTCCTGTAAAATTTGTATTGTTAACAATATCATGGAAAGTTGGTAAAGGGGATGAACCAGTTGATGCTAATTGAATAGGCATTCGTCCTGTGATCGATTCCCAAGTCTGCAATTGGATATCAAAAAAGGCTCTTGATGCTCCCAAAATAACAACATCATCTTTTGTTGCTTTTTCAACATTAGATCTTGTAGTTGCCCATAGTGAGCGTTCATCGTTAAGAGTAGGGTAGTACCCTTGAGAACGCCAATAAAATTCCCAAGTAATTATACTTATAATGGCCACTATTATAGCAATAATAAAGCTTTGTTTTAGTTTCATATTAGTTTATTTTTATTGTTGGTATCACTTGATCTTTCAACATAATTTCGGTTATTTCAGAAGTAAAATAGTCTGCGTCTTTTCCAGAAAGATGAGACCATTCGGGACAAATTAATTTACTAAATTGGTCATAGTCATTAAAGTGATAGCCTTTGGCGCCAGTTTCAACCAAAAGAGAATCCCAAAACACCTCTCTTTTATAAAAAATTGCTTCTTTTCTTTTGTAATATCCGGTAGAAGGACATCTCAATAAAATAAGGTTACCGCCTCTATCCATAAAGGTTTTTGCGTCTTTTTTAAAAAGTTGTATAACACCTTTTTTGTCAACATGCTCTGGCGGTGTGGTGTCAGTTGCTTTGTAACTCCATACTTTCTTAATCATGTTGGCAAAAGATGTATCTGTAACAGTTTTCTCTATCATTCTCAAGTTTCTATCTAAAGATATATCTGCGAATTTTGGAAAGGGTGGAAACCCTTGTTTAATTCTGTTACCTATTGATATTTTGTTGATTAATTCTTCTAGTTTGATACCACTAATACCATCCTTATCGTTAATAAAAGCAAGGTTTTTTTGAAAAGGGATGGATAATTTATGATTAAGATGCTGTGCATAGGTTTGGTCATAAAAATATTTCACTTTATTATCCGAGCTTCTATAAGGTCTGATTTCTGCAGTTGTTCCAGAAAAAAATAGCCCAGGTGTAACACCAATTACTATAGTACCGTTGAAATCTGTTTTATTTACTATATCATTAAAAACGGGTACAGGAGAAGATCCAGGGAAAGCTAACTGAATAGGTCTAATACCTGTGGATTGTTCCCAAACATCTAATTGTATGTCAAAATGAATTCTTGAAGACCCTAATAGAAGTATATCGTTCTTTGCAGCACTATTAACCCGAGCCCTTTGATCTGACCATAAGGCTTCATCATTATCATAATCTGGATAATAGCCTTGACTGCGCCAATAGAATTCCCAAGCAATAATGCTTAAAATAGCCATTGAAATAGCAATAATAAGGGATTGTTTTAGTTGCATTTAGGATGGATTAGTTTGGTTAGGTCTTCGCCAATCAATGGTCCTCCGAAATTTGCTTGGAATGATTCAACTGAATCTTTGTTGATATTATCGACTTTTGTCGATGCAGGGTAGGCTTTCAAAGGTTCATAAGTTTGATGATTCGAATGATATATAAATTACGAATCTAAACATACTAATATATACCATATTAACTAATTTGATTTGGACGAACTATATCAAATACTGTCCAAACAGTATCATTTATTTATCCGAACAATTAATATTTAAGCCTATGCTACTTGGCTGATGAAAAGAAATTAATCCTTATAGAAAAGAAGAACGATTTAAAGCATTGTTAAAAAAACATTATTTACCTATTACGCATTGGAATGAGTGAGGGATATATGATCTCCAACCTCCATTAGAATAATCTTCGCCGGTCACGCCATCTGTACCTCCATAAGTGTAGGTCGCTAACTGAATTGCTTCCAGTGCTTTACTGTTTCGGACTATCTATACCAGACCTAAGATATGTTGTAAATGCCCTTTGTAATAAAGCCATAAAAATCCTTTGTAAGTTGGTGTTTTAAAGATAATTACGTAACTTATAGCTCCTTATCTTATCAGATCTGCGTAATTGTGATAATTTTTGTTACGTATGAAATGGAGTACTTTAATATCAGAGCTCAAACGTAGGCATGTTTTTAAATCTACCATTGCCTACCTGGCTATTTCATGGATTGTCATTCAAATCGCTTCCACAGTCTTACCCGCCTTTAATGCTCCCGAATATGTGCTTAAAGCCTTGATTTATATTTTATCGGTTGGCCTCATTTTCTGGGTTGCTTTTTCCTGGGTATACGATTTAACAGCTGATGGCTTTCAAAAAACGGATGACGGCCCTACCGATGAAGAAACCTTAAAATTAACTAATAAAAGATTGAATAAAGTGATTGCCGGTTCGGTGGGAATCGCGGTGTTGTTGCTTGTTGCCGTTAGTTTTTGGGCCGGCTCCAATTGGAATAATGATGCACCCAAAATTGATAGTAAGAAAGTTGCTGTAATACCTCTTGTGGATCAGACCGTTGATTTGGAGGAAGCCTATTTTACAACGGGAATGACAGAAGCCTTAATAGATCAATTGTCAAAAGTAGATCAATTAACAGTGATTAACCAGAGGTCTACGCAGGTGATAAGTGCTGGTTTTCAATCTCCCACTATCCTTATGTCAAATGTGATCAAGGGGGTAGATTATTTTGTAAAAGGAACAGTTGAACGTCAGTTAAACAGCATAACCGTTAATTTAGAGCTCAAAGAATTAATGGATACCGAAGCTATCTGGCAAAAAAGCTATTCCAAAGACCTTTCTGAAGTGAGAACCTTATGGGCCGAAGTTGCGTCCGATCTCGCGAGACAAATGGGCATTGTGGTTAAATTAGAAGATGCAGAACTTTGGACAGGCCTTCGATCTGTTAAGCCAGAAACTTATGAATTATATCTCAAAGGAAAATACTATATCAATAAATATTCGATTGCAGATTGGCAGCGTGGCATGGTGTACCTTGAAGAGGCTTTAGACAGAAACCCTGCGGATCCTTATGCCTATGCTTTTCTCGCCGAATCCTATATAAATATGGGGCATAGTCCTGATCCGCCTCCTGATGTATTTC
>CAZPHF010000082.1:0-11615 GCA_964586115.1 uncultured Flavobacteriaceae bacterium
GAACTAAAAATGCTACTTCCACATCAAAAATTAAAAATAATATAGCAAAAAGATAGTAGCCCACCTTGAACTGCACCCAAGTAGGTCCTATTGTTTCAACTCCACATTCATAAGGTTCCTTTTTTGCAGCATTTTCTGATTTATGAGAAATCAGATTCGATAAGAAATTGGCTAACACGACTAAAAAAACGCCTGCTATAAAAAATACTAAAATCGCTTCATATCCCATAACTGATATTCTTAATTAGTGCACAAATGTATCTCGTGATTTAAAAAAAAAGGATGACGATTGTCACCCTTTATATAACTATTTATATTATTTAACCTCATAGGTTTCTCCGGAGAAAAACAGTTCATCTACTTTTGAAAATTTCGACTTTGATTTTACTTCTGCATTGAGCATCGCTTCCCTTTGCTCAAAAGTAGTATCTTCAAAACTTCTGATAATTCCGGTAGCTAAAGGATACTGTAATTTTACAAGCATCTGATGCAAAGTATTTTCTTCACATTTGGCATCGTGAACCAAAATATCCTGTTCAGTAACTCCATTCTCGCCTATTGTTACTACTTCAAGCTTAAGACCATTCAGAACAAGCCCCTTATCCTTTTCTTTACCAAAAATCATCGGTTTACCGTGCTCCAGGAATAACTGTTTGTCTTCCTTGACTTTTTTATCTGTAAACTGAGTAAAACAACCATCATTAAAAATGACACAATTTTGTAAAATCTCAATCAAGGAGGTTCCTTTGAATTTCTCTGCCTCTATGAAAAGACTGGTCATTTCTTTAGGACTGTTACCTCCCAATCTTGCAAAAAACCTTGCTTGCGCTCCAAGAGCCAGTTCACCTGGATGAAACGGAGGCTGGGTATTCCCATAAGGAGAAGATTTCGTCTTTTGACCTATTAAAGAAGTTGGAGAAAACTGTCCTTTGGTCAATCCGTATATTTCATTATTGAACAAAATAATATTCAGATCCAAATTTCGTCTCAGTACATGTATAAAATGATTCCCTCCAATGGCTAAACTATCGCCATCTCCTGTGATCATCCAGACACTAAGATCAGGGTTTGCTAATTTGACCCCGCTGGATATGGCAGCTGCTCTTCCATGGATACTGTGCATCCCATAGGAATCTATATAGTAAGGGAATCTTGAAGAACACCCAATTCCTGAAATAAAAACTACGTCTTCCTTATTTACACCCATCTCAGGAAGTGCTTTTTGCATGGATCTTAAGATCACATAGTCATCGCAGCCCGGACACCATCTAACCTCCTGGTCACTGGAAAAATCCTTGAATGTGTATTTTTTTTCTATAGTATCTTGCATCTTAGTTTTCTTTAATTAAGTTCTTGAATTTCTCTACCAAATCGGTCACTGAAAATGGTAAGCCCATCACTTTATTATATTGTGCATACTTAAATTCAGGGTGTCTGCCTTTTAAAATTGTAGACAACTGCCCCTTATTCAACTCACAAACCACTATTTTCTTAAATTTAGATAAGAGCTCAGCTGTATTCTTTGGGAAAGGATTGAGGTAATGAAAATGGGCATGTCCCACTTTGAACCCTTTGACATCCAATTTTCGTACTGCGGAGTGCAAACTTCCATAAGTACCACCCCATCCGATAACCAAAAGATCACCTTCTTCATTGTATTCCGCTTTTAAGTCTGGAATATAATTTTCAACCCGCTTTACTTTTTCAGCCCTGATATTAGTCATATATTCATGATTATCAGGAACGTATGATACGTTTCCTGTAATCTTATCTTTCTCTAGTCCACCAACTCTGTGCTCTAAGCCAGGGGTACCCGGTATGGCCCAATTTCTGGACAAGGTTTCATTGTCACGTTCATAAGGGTGCCAGGTATCGGAACCTTTATCAACTAAATTCGTTTTTATATCAGGCATCTCGTTTATAGACTTGATCCTCCATGGCTCTGAACCATTGGCAATGTATCCGTCAGTGAGTAGTATTACAGGTGTCATATGCTCAAGGGTCAATTTAGCGGCTATATAAGCATAATCAAAACAATCAGAAGGTGTGCTTGCTGCTATAACAATGACCGGTGACTCGCCATTTCTACCATACATGGCTTGTAAGAGATCTGATTGTTCTGTTTTGGTTGGCAAACCTGTTGATGGTCCGCCTCTCTGAACGTTCACAATGACCAAAGGCAATTCTGTCATCAATGCCAGACCTATAGCTTCCCCTTTAAGGGCAAGGCCCGGTCCGGAAGTAGTCGTAATAGCAAGGTCACCTGCAAAAGAAGCACCAATTGAAGAAGTAACACCAGCGATCTCATCTTCTGCCTGAAAAGCTTTTACACCAAAATTCTTGTGTTTAACCAGTTCATGTAATATATCCGTTGCCGGTGTAATAGGATAAGACCCCAAAAATAACTCAAGTCCTGATTTCTCAGCAGCTGCAAGAAAACCCCAGGCTGTAGCAGTATTACCGTTTATAATACGGTAGGTTCCTTTAGGCATTGTCGACGGTGCGATTTGATACGCATTTGGAATCAATTCCAGTGTTTCGGCATAATAAAACCCTGCTTTAAGAACCTTTGCATTCGCTTCTGCAATCTCTGGTTTATACTTAAACTTTTGCTCAAAGAAATTCAATGTATGACTCATTTCACGATTATACATCCAATAAACCATGCCCAACGCGAACATATTCTTACTTCTTGTAATACTTTTATTATCAAGACCTAAGTCTTTAATAGACTCCTTGGTCATGGAGCTCATAGAAACTTCTATTACCCTATAGTTTTCAAGGCTTCCATCTTCTAAGGGGTTACTTTCGTACTCTGCCTTTTGAAGATTCTTTTTTGTGAAGGCATCAACATCTACAATCACAGTATGCCCTGCTTTCAATGCATACAAATTGGTTTTTAACCCGGCAGGGTTCATAGCGACCAACAGATCGAGATCATCTCCCGGCGTACTGATCTCAATACTACCAATGTGGACCTGAAAACCTGAAACTCCATATAGACTTCCCTGAGGCGCCCTGATTTCGGCAGGATAATTAGGGAAAGTTGCTACATCATTTCCAAACATAGCTGAGGTGTCAGTAAATTGTGTTCCAGTTAATTGCATTCCATCACCAGAATCACCTACAAATCTGATTACAACCGCGCTTAGAGATTCAACCTCATGTAGCACAGGTTCTATTTTATTAACAGTCATCTTCTGTGTATTTTTTATAAAATTACTAAAATTTAGATTACCCTACTCAATAAGTCGCTAAAAGTAAAGAGCTCTTCCCATTCAGAATATGACTTTTATCAATCTGTGATTTTTATTACAATCAAAGATCTGATTCTGCCTTATTTGGAACAATTCTAAATTTCCTGTTAACTGAATTTTATAAAATTTTAATTCTTTAACTTTGTTCGAGAAATTTAAATTTTTAGAAAATGGCTATTATAATAACTGATGAGTGCATTAACTGCGACGCGTGTGTAGCAGAATGTCCAAATAATGCAATATATGAACCCGACAGCGAATGGTCTTATTCAGACGAAACAACCTTAAGCGGTGAAGTCAGTACTCCTGATGGAAGAACTGTTGACGCGGATGCTGAAAATGAGGCGGTAAGTGATGAGTTTTACTTTATTGTAACAGATAAATGTACCGAGTGTAAGGGATTTCATGATGAACCACAATGTGCGTCTGTATGTCCTGTTGACTGTTGCGTTCCTGATGAAGATCACGTGGAAACTGAAGAAGTACTTCTTGCTAAAAAAGTTTGGATGCACGGAGAATAAAAAAATTATTTTACATAGTTAAGAAAAGAGTATTTGATATCAAATACTCTTTTTTTTTGTCTCATACTGACCTTCAATGCCCTATGACATAAATCATAATTTAAGTGTTCTATAAGCCATAATTTTACTCCGTTCAAATCATATAACCTTGAAAATGATTAACAATTATTAAACTTATCTCATATTTTATAAACTATCTATAAAATGAAAAAACAATTCGAAAAAATAATATGTGATGCTAATGAAGCTGTCGCCAGAGTAGCACACAAGACCAATGAAGTTTGCGCGATTTATCCAATTACACCTGCATCACCTATGGGTGAACATGTGGATCTTTACAGTTCTAAGGAACAAAAGAATATCTGGAATAACATCCCACGCATCGTAGAAATGCAAAGTGAAGGAGGCGCAGCTGGTGCAGTTCACGGATCCCTTCAGGCAGGAGCACTTACAACTACTTTTACCGCTTCGCAGGGTTTATTACTCATGATTCCCAATATGTATAAAATGGCAGGTGAGTTGTTACCTACTGTAATTCATGTAGCAGCCAGAACCGTTGCCACGCATGCCTTATCCATTTTTGGAGACCACAGTGATGTGATGGCAGCCAGGCAAACAGGCTTTGCCATGTTATTTGGAGGATCTGTCCAGGAAGCGCAGGATTTCGCTCTTATTTCTCAAGTTGCAACCTTGAAATCCAGAATTCCTTTTATGAATATTTTCGATGGTTTCAGGACTTCACATGAGATCTCAAAAATAGATGCGATTCCTGATGAAATCATTAAAGCAATGATGCCTGAAGATCGTATCATGGCTCATAGAAAGCACTCTCTAGATCCAGATAATCCTGTAATCAGAGGTACTTCTCAAAACCCTGATGTTTTCTTCCAGGCAAGAGAAGCAGCAAACACTTATTACGATGCAATTCCCGGAATTGTTCAGGAAGTAATGGACGATTTCTACGAACATACAGGACGCAGGTATGATCTATTCAATTATATAGGACATCCTGAAGCAGAAAGAGTAACTGTTATAATGGGCTCAGGTGAAGGACCTGTTCATGAAGCCTTGGAAAAAATGGTTGCAAATGGAGAAAAAGTAGGTGCCTTATTTGTAAGGTTGTACAGACCTTTTTCAGTAGAAGATTTTATAAAACAAATACCTAAAACAGTTAAAAAAATAGCTGTTCTCGACCGAACTAAGGAACCTGGTAGTATAGGGGAACCTCTTTATATGGATGTCTTAAGTGCATTCATTGAAGGTAGCGACACTATGCCGAAAATTGTAGGTGGTCGATACGGTTTATCATCAAAAGAATTCACACCAAAAATGGTGAAAGGAATCTACGATGAACTTTTAAAAGACAAACCGAAAAATCATTTTACAGTAGGTATTATAGACGATGTTACGCATACCAGTTTGATGGCCGACCCAACATTTGAAGTTAGAAGAACAACTTTTAACTGTATGTTCTATGGTTTAGGATCAGATGGAACTGTGGGTGGTAACAAAAACTCGATCAAGATTATTGGAGAAACTACCGATAATTTTGTACAAGGATATTTTGTATACGATTCAAAAAAAGCAGGAGCTCAGACCATTTCACATTTACGATTCGGACCTGAACCTATCCACTCCTCTTATTTGATTGAAAAAGCAGATTTTATTGCCAGTCACCAGTTTAATTTCATTGAGAAATACGACATGATCGATGAATTGAAAAAAGGTGGAACTTTCTTATTGAACTCTCCTTATTCTAAGGATGAAATCTGGGATAAACTTCCCGAAAAGATGCAAAAGCACCTCATCGAAAACGAAGTTAATTTTTATATAGTAGATGCTTCGAAGGTAGCTCAGGATGCGAAATTAGGTAAAAGAACCAATACGGTTCTTCAAACATGCTTCTTTGCTATTTCAGGTATTCTTCCAAAAGATGAGGCCATTCAAAAAATCAAGGATGCCATTGTAAAATCATACTCACATAAAGGAGAAAAGGTCGTGCAAATGAACTTTAATGCGGTTGACAAATCATTGGAAAATCTTGAAAAAGTTGACTATCCAATTGAAGTAACAAGCAGTAAACAATTTGTTTCGGCTATGACAAATGCTCCAGATGGTTTTGTTACGGAAGTACTTCAAACCATCCTTGCAGGTCGCGGTGATGATTTACCAGTAAGTGCTTTCCCTGTTGATGGAACTTTCCCAACCGGAACATCACAATACGAAAAAAGTGGTATTGCACATTTTATTCCAATTTGGGATGAAGAAGATATTTGTACACAATGTAACAAATGTGTGGCCATTTGCCCTCATGCTGCCATTCGTGCAAAAGTAGTAGCAAAAGAAGAATTATTTGAAGCACCACTTACATTGAAACATGTGCCTGCCAAGGGACGTCCTTTTTCAAAAGAAGACTCCTATGTATTACAGGTATCGCCAGAAGATTGCACAGGATGCGACCTTTGTGTAGAAGTTTGTCCGGCAGAAAGTAAAGAGATCCCTGGATTCAAATCTATCAATATGCGCAAAAAACTGGAACATGACACGGTTGAAAGTTTAAACTGGGATTTCTTCATTGATCTTCCTGACTATGACCGTACTGAATTGAGCACTTCAAATGTAAAAGGAGCCCAGTTCCTTCAACCATTGTTTGAGTTCTCAGGAGCATGTTCAGGATGTGGAGAAACTCCATATATAAAACTGATCACTCAATTGTATGGTGACAGCATCTTGATTGCTAATGCAACAGGTTGTAGCTCAATTTACGGAGGTAACCTCCCTACAACACCTTACAGAACTAATGAATTTGGCAGAGGCCCAGCCTGGGCAAACTCTCTTTTCGAAGATAACGCTGAATTTGGTTTAGGAATGCAGTTGGCATTGAGCAAAAAACAAGAGATTGCAGTAGATCTGTTGAAATCAATGGAATTATTGGTTGGCAGTGAATTAGTATCTGCTATTTTGGATAATCCTGAGGCTGATGAAACTGAAAAGGCCAAAAAATTTGCCGATATCGACAGATTAAAAGAAACCCTGAACATTCTTGACAATAATGAAGATGCCAAGAAACTCAATCAATTGACTGAATACTTACGTAAAAAAGCAGTTTGGATATTTGGTGGAGATGGATGGGCCTATGATATCGGATATGGCGGTGTAGATCATGTTTTAGCATCTGGAGAGAATATCAATATTTTAGTGATGGACACCGAAGTATATTCAAATACCGGTGGTCAGACTTCTAAAGCGACTCCGCTAGGGGCAAGTGCGAAATTCTCGATTGCAGGTAAGAAAACACCTAAAAAGAGTCTCTCCATGCAAGCCATTTCTTACGGAAACGTTTATGTGGCGCAGATTGCCATGGGAGCCAAAGATGTGCAAACATTAAAAGCCATTAAAGAAGCTGCTGAATTCAACGGACCTTCAATAATCGTCGCTTATTCTCACTGTGGAGAGCATGGATATGATCTGAAAGATGGAGCCACACAACAAGGTAAAGCTGTGAATACAGGATATTGGCCATTGTTCAGATTTGACCCTTCAAAACCAAAAGGAAAAAAATTCAGACTTGACTCTAAAGCTCCTTCAGCTCCTTTGGAAGATTTCATGTACAATGAAGCACGTTTCACAAGAGTTGTAAAAGAAAATGCTTCTTTGGCCGGTGAGTTACTTCAACAGGCACAAGAAGAGGTAGATTCTAAATGGGAAAGATTAGAACTATTTAAAAGCTTGTAATATTGTTTAATCAAACCCCGTATGGTTCATGAACCATACGGGGTTATTTTTTTCAAGTTATGGATCAAAAAGCTCGTAATCATTTTGAAAAAGCCAACCAACAACTGCGTAAAGCCAATGAAGAATTGTACAAACCCGAGGAAGATGTAGTCTCCTTTCTGGTATGCAAAAACTCATTGAATGCGATTGAAAACTATTTAAAGGGCTACCTTTCCAAGAGAGGTTTTGATACCAAGGGCCAGGATTCACTTGATCAATTATTGGAAAGATGTCGATTATTGGATAAAAAATTCAATCAGATCAGTCTAAGTGTCATTGATTGTAGTGCCAATACTGATCACGACCGTTATTGTGAAGATGTAAAAAAAGTAAACTCTTGCTTTCAAACTGCCGATCAACTTGAAAACTTTCTCATCAAACAGGCGATCATCTAATTTACTAT
The DNA here is from genome assembly GCA_964586115.1 of uncultured Flavobacteriaceae bacterium. GTDB lineage: Bacteria > Bacteroidota > Bacteroidia > Flavobacteriales > Flavobacteriaceae > Lutimonas. The sequence goes on from CAZPHF010000082.1 coordinate 7,956, forward strand.
TCCCTTCTCACTAAAAATGCAGGAAACAATCGATTTCCTTATTTTTAAAATGGGTAAAACATAGGTCTTCAGCTAAATACATTTTTTTCCACTATATTAGCTTGACAAACTAAAAATTTATGCGTTCCCCTCAAGTTGCATTGACGTTAATTTTAGGCGTTTACTGTTTTATGGCATCTGCCCAAGCGGTTGTCCAAGACAGTTTACATGCTGCAGACGACCAAACAGCCCCCCAAGAAAATACTTTTATTGATAAGGTTGCAACGGCACCCGTTACCCTTAAGGGTGATACTCTCTTTTTGATCAATCATTCTCCAAAAGAATATCCAGTCTCTTACAGAGCAACACAAATCTCACACCGCATAGAAACCTTGTCAAAAGACTACAAAAAAGGTGTTGACAGTATCTATTTACAACCCAAAAACGAGTTTATCAGTATCATGTACAATGATGAAGTCGCTTTTATTGTTACTGAAAATGATGCCAGAACCTCTAACACTTCTATTTCAAGACTTGCTGAAATGCAGATGACAAAATTCAAAGAAGCTTTGCATCATGATCTTAAATATGATTTAACTACGAAGGAATGGATGATTAGAATAGGTTATTTTCTATTATCACTTATGATTCTGGTTGTTGTTTTTAAACTGATCAACTGGCTTTTCAAAAAATTGAATGCCTATTTGTCGAAATTTGAAAAGAGGTTCTTAAAGAATAAAAAAAATATTTTCAAATATTTTATACCTAGAAATACGACCAATATTTTTGTTTTTATTTCAAATGTGGCCAGAATTATCACTATTGTCTTTGTATTACTCACCTATCTTCCCTTTATGTTCAGCTTTTTCCCTTGGACGGAGGATATGGTAAGTGCATTTTATGGCTATCTGGCCCAACCGGTTAAATTTGTATTCTTTGGCTTTATAGATTTCCTCCCGAATCTGATCTTTATTATCGTAATTATTTTTATTACCAGATATGTAATTCGAGTTCAGAAAGACATTGTCGAAGATATCGAGGCTGAAAAATTTATTATCCAGGGCTTTCCAAAAGATTGGGCAAATACTACCCAAAAAATTATTAGCCTGCTGATTTGGGCTTTTGCACTTGTTTTGATCTACCCTCATCTTCCCGGATCTACTTCACCAGCATTTAAAGGTGTTTCTATATTTATTGGAGCCCTCATCTCATTCGGATCTACTACAGCCGTTGCCAATATTATTGCCGGAGTTGTGATTACCTATATGAGGCCGTACCAAATTGGCGATCGGGTCAAAATTCAGAATACAACCGGAGATGTAATCGAAAAAACTTTATTGGTCACCAGAATTCGCACAATTAAAAATGAAGATGTCACCATTCCAAATGCCAATATCATCAACAATCACCTGATCAATTATTCTGCTAATGTCGATAAGAACGGGTTGTTATTGCATACAAAAGTAACCATTGGTTACGATGTTCCCTGGGATACAGTAGAAAAATTATTGATCGAAGCCGCCTTAAAAAGTATGCACATAGAAGCTGAACCAGCACCTTTCGTCTTGCAAACCAGCTTGGATGATAATTATGTGTCTTACGAGATAAACGCCTACAGCAAAGAAGCCCGGAAGATGGCCCTAGTCTACTCTGATATCCACAAAAATATCCTGGATGTGTTCAATACTGCAGGTGTGGAAATCTTATCGCCACAATATATTGCAGCAAGAGATGGTAATTTGACTACGGTACCAAGTCAGTTAAGTACTGAATCAAGAAGCCCTATTGACAAAATCGTTGATCATCTTACAGGTCAGAATCAGGCGGTAAAAATTAAAAAGGATAAAACAGGCGAAAAAAAAGGCAAAGGCCCTGATTTATTTTCAGAAAAATAAGAATTATTCATTGAGTTTTAATACTGCCATAAAAGCTTGTTGGGGGATTTCAACATTACCCACTAAACGCATACGCTTTTTACCCTTTTTCTGTTTCTCCAGCAATTTCCGTTTACGTGAGATATCACCCCCATAACACTTGGCTGTCACATCTTTTCTCAAGGCTTTAATTGTTTCCCTCGCAATGATCTTAGAACCGATTGCCGCCTGAATAGGAATGTCAAACTGTTGCCTTGGTATCAATTTTCTTAGCTTTTCACACATTTTCTTTCCTATACCATAGGCAGTACTGTCATGCAATAAAGCAGATAATGCATCAACTGGTTGCCCATTCAGGAGTATATCTACCCTTACCAGTTTAGAAGCCTTAAATCCGATAGGATGATAGTCAAAAGATGCATAACCTTTAGATACGGTTTTTAATCGATCATAAAAATCAAATACGATTTCTGATAGTGGCATATCAAAACTCAGTTCTACTCTTTCAGTTGTTAAATAAGTCTGATTGGTGATCTCACCTCTTTTCTCAATACAAAGACCCATCACCGGGCCCACGAAGTCAGCCTTAGTAATAATACTTGCCTTTATGAAAGGTTCCTCCACTCTATTTAATGTTGAAGGTTCAGGCAGATCCGTTGGATTGTTCACCAGGATCATCGTATCAGGATACTTATTCGTAAAGGCGTGATAAGAAACGTTTGGAACCGTAGTAATCACAGTCATATCAAACTCTCTTTCGAGTCTTTCCTGGATAATTTCCAAATGCAACATTCCCAGAAAACCACATCTGAATCCAAATCCCAGTGCTGCTGAACTCTCGGGAATAAACACCAAGGAAGCATCATTGAGCTGCAACTTTTCCATCGAAGATCTTAATTCTTCGTATTCATCGGTGTCAACTGGGTAAATACCAGCAAAAACCATGGGTTTGACATCCTCAAAACCTTCAATTCTTTCTTGGGTAGGGTTTAAAGCATCAGTAATGGTATCACCTACCTTTACTTCACTTGCTGTTTTAATTCCTGTAATCAAATAACCAACATCTCCCGCTTTTATACTTTTTTTAGGTTCCTGTTTCAATTTCAAGGTTCCTACTTCATCTGCAAAATACTCATTTTCAGTAGCGACAAATTTGATCTTTTGGCCTTTTTTTATTTCTCCGTTGATCACTCGGAAATACGTTTCCACTCCTCTGTAGGAATTGTAAACTGAATCAAAGATCAAGGCTTGAAGTGGCCCGTCAGGATTTCCTTTAGGAGCCGGAACTCTTTCAATGATTGCAGTTAAAATATTTTCAACCCCAAAACCTGTTTTTCCACTGGCATGAATAACTTCTTCCGCTTCACAGCCTAAAAGATCAACAATATCATCAGTTACTTCATCTGGGTTCGCACTGGGAAGGTCTACCTTATTCAAAACCGGTATGATCTCAAGATCATTATCAAGGGCGAGGTATAAATTGGATATGGTCTGAGCTTGAATACTTTGTGCCGCATCTACAATAAGCAAAGCTCCTTCACAAGATGCTATAGACCTTGACACTTCATATGAAAAATCCACGTGACCAGGGGTATCAATCAAATTAAGAACATATTGCTCACCTTTATACTCATAATCCATCTGGATCGCATGGCTTTTAATCGTGATGCCCCGCTCTCTTTCCAAATCCATACTATCAAGTAATTGGTCCTGTTTTTCACGATCAGTAATGGTGTTGGTAAATTCCAACAACCTGTCCGCCAGGGTACTTTTACCATGATCAATATGAGCAATGATACAAAAGTTT
>CAZPHF010000083.1:0-11560 GCA_964586115.1 uncultured Flavobacteriaceae bacterium
TATTTTTAAATCTCAAACATTATTTTAGTTATTTTAAACAAAAAATAATAATATGAATAAAATTGCTTCCATTCTAACGTTGGCATTCCTTATTATTCTTAATGCTTGTGGAAATAAATACCAATTGCAGTTAGAATCTCCCAAAAGTATCCAGATAAATAAACCACTAGAAATTAGCGTACAAGATAGAAAAGGAAATCCTATTGATTCTGTTCAGTATTTTATCAATGGGGCCTTGATAAAGAATCATGAGGCTGTTGACATCAAGAACTATAAATTAGGAAAGCAAGCCTTGTCAGCCATCATTTACTACGAAGGGAAAAGCAAAAAATTGAACAACACGATATACTTTTTAAACGATAAAGCTCCAGAGGTTTATACATATAAAGTAGTGAATGAATTCCCGCATGATGATCAGGCATTTACCCAAGGTTTTGCATATCACAACGGATACTTTTATGAAAGCACTGGTCAGAATGGTAAATCGTCGCTTAGAAAGGTGGAGATCGAGTCTGGGAAAGTATTGCAAAAGATCGATCTCGACAGGCAATATTTTGGTGAAGGAATGACAATCAAAGATGGCAAGATCTATCAGTTGACCTGGAGAAAAAAAGTAGGTTTTATCTACGATATAAATAGCTTTGAGCTTGAAAAATCATTTGACTATGGCCAAAGTAAAGAAGGATGGGGGCTGACTCATAATAATAAATACCTGGTTAAAACTGATGGCTCTGAGCGTATGTGGCTTTTAGATCCTCAAACACTCAAGGAGGTTTCGTTCATAGAGACCTATACCAATAAAAGGAAAGCTGAAAAATTGAATGAACTGGAATTCGTTAATGGAAAGATCTATGCGAATATCTGGCAAAAGAACTCTATTTTGATTGTAGAGCCTTCAAATGGTGCCATCGAAGGTATTGTGAGTTTAAAAGGCCTGCAGTCCAGGGCCGGTCAAAAAGGAGAAGACAATGTCTTGAATGGGATTGCCTATGACACTGAAAATGATCGTCTGTATGTTACCGGAAAGAATTGGAATAAGGTTTTTGAAATCAAATTGATTGAAAAATAAATGAGTATGCTTCGATATCTATTCTTAATACTTATTGTTTTTATGTCTCTGCAGTCTTGCAATGATGATATTTTTGAGACAAGGCCTAGTACAGGTCAATTAACTTTTTCAAAGGATACAGTCTTCCTTGATACGGTCTTTACCAATATTAGCTCGAGCACCAGAACCTTTAAGGTCTATAATAAAAGTAATGAGCATATCAGTATTCCAAGCATTAGATTAGGTAAGGGAGAACAATCGTTTTATAGACTTAATGTAAATGGCGAGCCAGGAAAATCATTCGAAAATGTTAGCATTTTACCTAAAGACAGCATTTATGTTTTTGTAGAAGCTACTATCGATTATTCTAAGGTTAATGATCCTCTTTATATTGATGAGATCATATTTGACCAGTTAGATAACGAACAGGACATAAAGCTGGTAACTCTGGTTCAGGATGCCTATTTTTTGTTTCCTCAAAAGGATTCAGAAGGGATCAAGGAAAAGATCGTTTGGGGTATTGATGATGAAGGTGAAGAAATATTAGTGGATGGATTTTATTTGGAAGGTAATGCGATTTGGACCAATGAGAAACCTTATGTTATTTATGGTTATGTTGGAGTGAATGTGGGGAATAGACTAACTATTGAAAAAGGGGCACGCATACATTTTCATGAAAATTCAGGATTGCTGGTTGAAAAAAACGCTTCGCTCAAGATCAATGGTACTTTAGACGAAAAAGTAATTATTCAAGGAGATCGGCTGGAACCATTTTATGAAGATATCGCAGGACAATGGGGGACAATTTGGTTAAAGGCTGGGAGCAAGGAGCACCTTATCAACCATACTTTAATAAAAAATAGCATCATCGGAATTTTGGTAGATTCGATTGGGAGCACAGTTGGACCTGCCCTTACAATTCAAAATACTGAAATTTATAATACCAGTAACTTTGGATTGTTTGCACGTGCCACGAATATAACAGGGACGAATCTAGTGATCGGAAACAATGGGCAGTCTTCTCTTGCTTGTACCTATGGAGGTACTTATAATTTCACGCATGCTACTTTTGCCAACTATTGGTCAGGGGGTATCAGAGAATTTCCTGCCGTAATTGTAAATAATTTTCAATCTTCTACAGGTATTGATGGTTCTGGAGAACTGATGGTTAATGATTTGCTGGCTGCAAACTTTACAAATTGTATCATTGAAGGAAATCAAGGTATTGAATTCAGACTCCAACAAAATGATCAGGCCGCTTTCAATTTTAATTTTAAAAATAATCTGTTGCGATTTGCTGATTCAGGGGGTGGTTCAGGCAATAATCCTCTATATGATTTTGACGATATAAATAAGTATCAGGATAATATTTTTAATGGTGAACCTGACTTTAAGGATGTCAATTCAAACGAGCTTTTTATAGGTGATGTGTCAGACGCCAAGGCAAATGCAGATCTATCGGCAGCCGGGCAAGTACCTTTTGATCTTTTTGGGGTTAATCGTATTACTTCTCCAGATATAGGTGCTTACCAGCATATTATTTTTGAAGAGTAATTTTTTTGCACCTGTCATAATTCCTTTGACAGTGCCAATGTTTCATATTTTTGATCGTTTATGCAACCTAAATAGAATAAAGTAAAACCAATAGTATATGAACTCAAAAAGAATTCTGGTAACAGGTGCCAGCAGGGGTATTGGATTAGAGCTGGTCAAGATGTTTTCAGATCTTGGTCATGAGGTGCTTGCCCTAAGCAGAAAGACAAGTGGCCTTGAAAAACTGGCCTCAGGCTATGAACACTTACATACTTTACAAACGGATATTACTACAGGTGTTGGAATTGATAAAGTAGTTAGCTTTGTAAGCGAAAATTGGAAAAAAGTAGATATTGTTGTCCATAACGCAGGAGCCTTACTTCATAAGCCTTTTAAGGAGACTACTGTTGAGGATTTTCAGAAGATCTATCAGGTCAATGTTTTCGCTGTAGCCGAACTTACAAGGATGCTTGATCCATTTTTAATTGAAGGAACTCATGTGATCACAATTAGTAGCATGGGAGGTATACAGGGAAGCATGAAGTTTGCCGGTCTTGCTGCTTACAGTTCATCAAAAGGAGCTGTCATTACCTTAATGGAATTGCTGGCTGAAGAATATAAAGAAAGAGGTGTCTCCTTTAATACTTTAGCCCTTGGTGCTGTACAGACAGAAATGCTAAAAGAGGCTTTTCCAGATTATGAGGCTCCAGTATCTGCAAGAGATATGGCAACTTACATTTCAGAATTTGCACTAAATGGAAATAAAGTATTCAATGGAAAAGTATTGCAAGTATCGAATTCAACACCTTAGCAGAAAATTTTAGCATAGCAAAGCAGCAATTGATTGGAAACGAAAAAAGAAATTCTACAAAAATATATTCCAGAGGAGGCGATGGAAAAAGTGATCGGCTTAATAGAGCGTTATCCTTGTCGTCTAAAAATTGTAAATAAAAGAAGCACCAAACACGGTGATTTTAAAAGGTTTAGCGATGGAAAGGTTCAGATCACTATCAATAATGACCTGAATCCTTATCGATTTTTGTTGACACTTGTGCATGAATACGCGCATTTAGTCACTTTTCAGGAATATAAAAAAGTAAGACCTCATGGGGTGGAATGGAAAAGGAATTTTAAATACCTGATGCTGCCTTTTCTAAGTCCTGAGATATTTCCGGATGAAATATTGAGCCTTTTAGCAAGGTATCTGATCAATCCCAAGGCAAGCAGTGACGGGGATATTAACTTGTCATTAGCTTTTAGACATTATGATCGTTTTACAGATAAAACGCTTATTTTTGAGATTCCCGATAAGAGCCGGTTTCAGTATCGGAACAAAACTTTTATCAAAGGAAAAAAACGACGTACACGATACGAATGTGCTGAAGTACTCACTCATAGAAAGTACATATTTCATCCACATGCAGAGGTAGAACTTATAAATTAAAATGATGAATAAGAATTATTACGCAGTGATCATGGCAGGGGGAGTTGGTTCCCGATTTTGGCCGGTAAGTACTCCTGATAACCCAAAGCAGTTTCACGATATGCTGGGCACAGGAGAGTCACTTATACAACAGACTTTTAACAGATTATCAACCTTGATCCCTGCAGATCAAATACTGATAGCAACCAACCAAAGGTATAAAGAGTTGGTAATGGAGCATTTGCCAAAAGTTACTGAAAATCAAGTATTACTAGAGCCCGCTATGAGAAATACGGCTCCCTGTATTTTGTATTCAGCCCTTAAAATAGCCGATCAGAATGAGGAGGCTGTAATGATCGTTGCACCCTCTGACCACTATATCGATAATGAAGCAGAATTTGTGCGAAATGTAAAGTCAGCGTTCGAGGCCTGTCAGAAAAATGATATTTTGATGACTCTGGGTATAAAACCTACCGGACCAAATACAGGGTATGGTTATATTCAGTTTGAAGATGGTGAAAAAGAGGTGAAGAAAGTGAAGAATTTCACAGAAAAGCCCGATCTGAAAACGGCTGAGAAATTTCTTGCTCAGGGTGATTATCTCTGGAATGCAGGGATATTTATCTGGAGCGTAAAAAGTATTCTAGATTCTTTTCAAAGCAGTCTTCCAGAGATGTGTGATTTATTTGAAAGTGGCGCCTCTTGCTGGAATTCTGAAAAGGAAGCTGGATTTATAGCAGATCACTATCCCGAAGCAGCTAATATATCAATTGATTATGGTATTATGGAAAAGGCTCAAAACGTCTATGTTATGGGTACAGATTTTGGTTGGAATGACCTGGGTACCTGGGGTTCATTATACGACAAACTTGAAAAGGATGAAAATGGCAATGCCATAGTAAATGCCAATGGGTACTTTCTGGATGCGAAAAATAATATGATCAGTACCCAAGGAGCTAAAAAAATTGTGGTGGCAGGGATCAGTGATTATATTATTGTTGAAACGAACGATACCATTATGATTTATCCTAAATCTAAGGAACAGAAGATCAAAGAGGTTTCAAAAGAGGCGAAGAAGAGATTTGACAAAGGCTAATTTTTACTACATTTACTTAGGTCATCGACAAGTAAAGTATTTATGGAAGAAAATAAGAAGGATCAGGTAGAGGAGGATAAGAAATTTCAGGAACATAAGGATGAAGTCCAAAAGGAATTTAAGGGCTTTTTTCAGAGTTTAAAGGAATATATCCCTCAGCTTTTAAGTATTCGTCGCGATACAGATAAGGAAGCAACTGCAAAAACAATCAGAGAAGGGGTTTCTATTAAGGGACAAACAGCTTGGATTCTGGTTTTTTCAATTTTGATTGCTTCTATAGGATTGAATGTGAGCTCAACAGCAGTTGTCATTGGAGCCATGTTAATATCTCCGCTCATGGGCCCTATTCTTGGGATTGGATTCTCCATAGGCGTAAATGATGTAGATACTTTAAAAGCTTCAGTGATCAACTTTGGAGCCATGGTATTTTTAAGCCTTTTGACTTCTTTTTTATTCTTTAGTATACCTATTTTCAAGGAAGCTACTCCTGAAATTCTGAACCGAACCAAACCTGATGTAAGAGATGTATTGATAGCAATATCTGGTGGTTTGGCCTTAATTATTGCCATTAGTAGAAATAAACCACAGTTTAATACTGTTGCAGGTGTGGCTATTGCAACGGCCTTGATGCCACCTTTGTGTACAGCCGGATTTGGTCTGGCAACCGGGCAATTCAACTATTTCGGAGGAGCCATGTTTCTTTTTACTATTAACTGTATTTTTATAGCACTTGCTGCATTTGTCATTACGAAATACTTAAAGTTTCCAATGCTTAAGTATATCAATCAGGCCAAAAGAAAAAGAATTTCCCGTATTGCATCATTGATTGCTTTTGTAATTCTTTCCTTTAGTATTTATCTTTTTTATCAGTTATATGTGTTAAATGATTATACAATTAGAGCTGAAAAATTTATCAAAAATTTGAAACAAGAAGGGGTAAATATCATTGGTGATAGTAAGGAAAGTATCGATTTTAAAGAAAAAGAGATCAAATTATATGTTTTCGGTAGCGACTATTCGGCTAGGGATATGAAAAGGTGGGAAGAGCAAATTCAGGAATTGGGATTGAAAAATACCAAATTGACCGTTCTAAAAAGTCAGGATGATACGGGTATACGTGAAGATATTGACAAGATCAAAGAGCTGTATATAAATTCCCATCAAATGCTGAGTTCCAGAGAAGAAACCATCAAGGAAAAGGATCTTAGAATCAATGAGCTTGAAAAAGACCTACGACAGTATTATGCCAGTGAGGTTCATTTTGACAGGATCATTAAAGAGATACAGATCAATTATTCTGATCTTGAAGAAATTGGATATTCCAGAGAATTTGTGTCAAATTTCGAGAAAATGGATACGCTTAATGTCGTTTCTGTGAGATGGAAGAATAAGGTGAACAATCGACAGAGAAAACAGCAGGAGGAAAGACTTCAGAAATGGTTACAGACCCGTTTAAATATTAAAAATCTAGAAATACGGCAGCTTAAATAGTTTAAGTTGTGTAAGGTTATATGAGCTTTTCAAATCGATATTTTTTTCGGCTGCTGATCGCGCTGCTATTAAGCTGCACCGCACTTTATGCTCAAAAAGTAAGATTCAACAAGGGTAGGTCGGTTCAGAAAAATTACTATACTGAAGTTACTTACAAGGAATTGAAAAGTAAACTCATCATTCCTGTTCAAATTGAAGGAGAAACTTATCAGTTTTTGTTTGATACAGGTGCTCCTAACCTCATTAGTCACTTCTTAAAAAACCAGATTAAAACCAAAGAACTCAACAGTGTTAATGTAAAAGATGCGAACGATTCTAAAAGGCCGCTTGAAGTTGTAGAGATCCCAATGTTGCAGATTGCAGGTGTTAGTTTCAAAAATTCTCCAGCAATAGTAAATGATCATAACAGTAACTTTCTGTTTGATTGTCTTGAAATAGATGGGATCATCGGTAGTAATTTGCTTAGAAAGTCAATCGTTCAAATTGATTCTAGAAAACAGCAAATAACGATCACAAATCAGAAAGATCAATTGGACTTAAAAGGAATGAATGGGCTTGATATGGCCTTGAGCAGCGGCCAGAGCAGTCCTTATATCTGGATTGGCCTCAAAGGGGAAAATAGTGCTAAAGAGCAGGTCCTGTTTGATACAGGTGCTCAAGGATTTTATGACCTTTCATTTAATAGTTTCAAAATGCTTGACAGCCTTAAAGTTTTTAGGAATGTTGAAACAGCAATTGGCTATAAAGGTCTTGGTTTGTTTGGGATTGCTGCACCTTCTTTACATTACCGGGTTCTGATTCCTGAGATTTTATTGCCAGGAGTTGCTTTTGAAAATGTGGTTAGTGTTTCTACAACAGCTGCTAAATCAAGAATAGGATCAGACATTTTGCAACATGGAATAGTTACACTCGATTATAAGGATCAAAAATTCTATTTCGAGGCTTTTAAAAAGCAAGTTGATCTAGCAGAAGAGGTTTGGGATTTTAGTCCTACAATGAAAGATTCGACGCTGGTTATTGGATTAGTCTGGCAAGAGGAATTAGTAAAAAAAGCACAATACGGTGATAAAATTCTTCAGATAAACGATCTTAAAGTAGATGAGATGGATATTTGCGATCTTCTATTGAGGGACTCTCCTTTGAATATTGAAACCAGCATAAACATCATCATAAAGGATTCACTTGGTAAGCATCAGGCATTCGAATTGAAAAAGCAATTGATTCAGCCTTAAACAACTTATGTTTCAAACATGTATTATTCTTTATTGTACATCTCTCTCACTTTTTTGTAAAGGTTTGAAGAATACACAAAATCAGTAACTGCTTTATTATCAGTCTTAAAAATAGTTTTATTTGAGCCTTCCCATTCTTTTATTCCTTGTTTAAGAAAAATAATTTTTTCCCCAATTTCCATTACCGAATTCATGTCGTGAGAATTGATGATCGTGATCATTTGGTATTCATCAGTAATTTCCTGGATAAGATTGTCAATGACAATGGCTGTATTAGGGTCGAGGCCAGAATTAGGTTCATCGCAAAACAAGTATTTAGGATTCATTACAATGGCCCTTGCAATGGCAACCCTTTTTTGCATTCCTCCCGAAAGTTCGGCGGGGAATTTGTCATTCACATTTTCCAGGTGTACTCGATTCAATACAAAGTTTACCCTGTCTTTCATTTCTTCCTCCGTTTGATCAGTAAACATTTTGAGAGGAAATTTGATATTATTTTCTATGGTTTCTGAATCAAAAAGAGCTCCTCCCTGAAAGACCATACCTATTTCCTTTCGCAGGTCCCTTTTTTCTGACAAGGTCATTTTGCTGTAATGACGGTTGTCATAACAGATATCGCCTTTTTCTGGAGAAAAAAGGCCTAATAAACATTTTAAAAAAACGGTTTTACCCGATCCACTGGTCCCAATGATCATACTGGTATCTCCTTTATGAAAAGTAGCAGAAACCCCTTTAAGAATGTGTTGGTCACCAAATGATTTGTGTATGTCTTTAACTTCTATCATTTATCCTAATAACATTTGAGTAAGGAAATAGTTGAGTAATATGATTACAATACTGGTCCAAACCACAGCCTGAGTACTAGCTTTTCCAACTTCCAGAGAACCTCCTTTGACATAGAAGCCATAGAAAGATGGAATGGTTGAAATGGCAAAAGCAAAAACCATGGTTTTAGTAAGGGCATATCGAATTAAATAAGGTTGAAAATCCATTCTTATCCCTTCAATATAACTGTCTGATGAAAACAAACCTGTCATAAACCCAGAAACCCATCCTCCGAAAATTCCTAAAAACATGGCGAGTAATACAATAAATGGATAGAAAAATACTGCGGCAATTACTTTTGGGAGAACCAAAAAATTCAACGCATTGACTCCCATTACTTCAAGGGCATCAATTTGCTCTGTTACACGCATTGTTCCGATACTTGAGGTGATGTAAGAACCCACTTTACCAGCGAGTATGATCGACATAAAGGTCGGAGCAAATTCAAGAATAATGGATCTTTTGGTGGCAAATCCAATAAGGTATTTGGGAATCCAGGGACTATCAACATTCAATGCGGTTTGAATGGCAACTACTCCGCCAACAAAGAATGAGATAAAGGCGACTATGCCTATAGATTTTAAGCCAAGTTCTTCAATCTCTTTAAACAGACTCTCTCTGAATACTGATCTTTTTTGAGGTTTTTTAAAAACCTGTACCAGCATAAGAAAATAAAGCCCAATGTTGTGCAAATATTTCATATCGATTAGAATAGTGCTAAAATATTAAAATTTAGCTGACATATGAACATATAAAGACGCTTTTATCCTTAAATTTAGGCTCAAAAAAATAAATCATGAGAAAGTTATTGCTTGTTCTTTGTTTAATGCAATTCTCTTTAGATGTAGTCGCTCAAGATATTACTAAAGTTGACCGCCCAAAATTGATGGTGGGAATTATAGTCGATCAGATGCGCTATGATTATTTAACAAGATTCTATCACCGTTTTGGCGAGGATGGTTTTAAAAGAATTTTGGGAGAAGGGTTTAATTTTGAGAATGCCCATTATAATTATTTACCCACGGTTACTGCTGTAGGTCATGCCTCTATCTATACAGGAACTACAGGTAGTGGACATGGAATCATTGCGAATGACTGGTATGATAAATATGCTAAGAAAATGATCTATTGCGTAGATGATTTTAGTTATGAGGCAGTAGGAACAGAAGAAGTGAATGAACAAAAATCTCCTAAAAACCTTTTGGCGACTACTGTTACCGACCAACTCAGGTTATCTCAAAATATGAATGGAAAAACGGTGGCGATCGGACTCAAAGACAGATCTGCCGTATTGCCTGGAGGACATACGTCTAATGGCTCTTATTGGTTTGTGGGAAAAAATGAGGGAAAGTTTGTGACATCTTCTTTTTATATGGATGCCTTGCCTCGTTGGGTCAATGATTTCAATAAAAAGAGACTTCCTGAAAAGTATATGAAAAATAAATGGGAAACCTTATATCCCATCAAAAGCTATACAGAAAGTATTGCAGATGACAATCCTTATGAAGGCTTGTTTAATGGTGAGGAGAAACCAGTTTTCCCACATAATTTTAAAAAACTAAAGGATAAAAATGGTAATTACGATTTAATCAAAGAGAGTCCTTTTGGAAATTCAATATTGGTTGAATTTGCCAAAGCTGCTATTGAAGGTGAAGATCTGGGACAGAGAGAATATACTGATTTTTTGGCTATGAGTTTTTCAAGCCCTGATTATATTGGTCATCGCTACGGCCCTGATTCAAAAGAGGTTGAAGATACTTATTTAAGGTTGGATCTTGATATTGCTGAGCTTTTGGATTACCTGGATAGCAGGATTGGGAAAGGTAATTATACCTTGTTTTTAACCGCTGACCATGCAGTTGCGCCTGTTCCGGCATATTTAAAGTCTTTGAAGATTCCTGCAGGATATTTTGACTACGCAGCATTTAGCACCTATTTAAATGAGCTTTGTCAAAAATATTATGGAGCTTCTGATCTTATAGAGAATTTTTCGAATAATCAAGTATTTTTAAATAGGGAAGCTCTGGATAAACTAGGTCTTGATGCAGCTATTGTTTCTCAACGATTAGCCGATGATATGATTAATTATGAAGGTGTTAACAAAGTGGTGACAGCAAGAACACTTCAAACCACCAATTTTACAACAGGAATTTTGAGTTATATTCAAAACGGATATAATCAAAAATTATCAGGAGATATTGTAGTAATTCCAAATCCTGCTATGATCTATAAAAGACAAACTGGTACTACTCATGGTTCTGGATATAGTTATGACAGACATGTCCCCATGATGTTCTTTGGAAAAGGAATAAAAAATGGAAGGAGTCGTGAATATGTTGAGATTATTGATATTGCACCTACAGTGTCAAATCTGTTGCAAATATCATTTCCAAATAGTCATACGGGCAAAGTCATAAAAGAGGTGTTGGAGTAGAATAGTATTAAGACTTTGTTTCTAAAAACATAAAAAAACTCTCCATTTCCATGGAGAGTTTTCTTCTTTAACAATAACAATTTTCCCTAGTTTTAAAATAAAAAAAACTAATGAGATTATACAACGCATATTCATTTTTAATATTGTCATCTGACAGAAAAATAAAAAGATATAAAGAAATATTAAGGTAGGATATTGGTCAATTACTGACTTATCTCAAAAGAAAAAACTCTCCAAATTAATGGAGAGTTTCCTTCTTTAACAATAACAATTTTCCCTAGTTTTAAAATAAAAAAAACTAATGAGATTATACAACGCTCATTCGTTTTTTATATTGTTTCAGGAGAAAAATAATTCGAAAATATTTTAAATTGTTACTTTAAGTGAATCGCTATGAATATGGTCTAATCAACAAAATAAAACGCATAAAAAAACTCTCCTTTTTACAGGAGAGTTCTCTTCTTTAACAATAACAATT
>CAZPHF010000084.1:0-11425 GCA_964586115.1 uncultured Flavobacteriaceae bacterium
TAAGGATTTCATAAGTACTTCTAAAAAATAAAACAAGAATCCCCAGAGAAATCGGAACATCTATATTCAGGATACCATGTCGAAGTCCTTTATAGGCTGATATTAAATAGTCCTTGCCTGAAAACAACAAGGCAGGTAATGAAAGTAAGAGCATTAATCCTCTAAAAAATGGTTTAAACCTATTGAGCCAGTATTCATCCATTTGGAAATACTCAGGAAATGATAACATCATAATATTACCAAAGGCGAAACCGGCTACGGCCACCTGATAAATGAGTTTTCTGTCAATTTTATTTTCCTGTACCTCTGCATTATCCAAACTTATATAGGGTTCATAACCGATAGAGGAGATCAATTCAACAACTTCCCGCAGAGAAATCTCACTTTTTCTAAATGTGATCCTTACTTCTTTTTTTGGAAAGTTTACGAGTGCTACTTTAACACCCCGATTGAGTTTATGGAGATTTTCAAGCACCCATATGCAAGAACTGCAGTGTATGGTAGGGATATGAAAATTAGCAACAGAAGTTTCGAGATCATCAAATTCGATCAGTTTTGAGGCAATATCTTCGTTGTCAAGGTAGTCAAATTTCCCTTTGATGTCTTTAGGTACGGAGCCTGGAGCAGATTCTAAATCATAATAACAGGAGAGTTCATGTTGGTTTAGTATTTCATAAACCGTCCTACATCCATTACAACAAAATAATTTGTGATCAAATTCGATTCTATCAGCATTACAATCAAGACCACAGTGGTAACAGGTATCTTTAGACATACATCTTTTGGAAAAGTGAGTAAATTTCTTATAAAAAAATTACATAAAAAAATGAATCTTATCAGAATTTATATAAATTTGCAAGAAATAAAAACAAGTTCATGAGAGAAGAATGTGAAAAATGTGTGATTCGAGATCTTAATTCGTTGAATTCTGTTACTGCTTCAGAACTTAAGTCAATAAGTAAGAACAAGACAACGCTTCACATTCAGAAAGGAGAGGTTATTTTTAGTGAAGGTACCTCATTAAGAGGGGTTTATTGTTTGCATAATGGCAAATGTAAGCTCACTAAACTAGCTCCAAATGGTAAAGAGCAAATAGTTAGATTTATTAGAAGAGGAGAATTAGTAGGGCACAGATCAGTGATCAGTAACTCAGTTGCCCATCTAACTGCGACTGCTCTTGAAGAAATGGATGTGTGTTTTATCCCGAAAAATGATATCATAGAATTATTTAAAAATAACTCTGAGTTCTCTTTGGAGATCACAAAATCTTTGGCTGATGATCTTGATGAAGCAAATTCTTCAATTGCCAATATGGCGCAAAAAAACGTACGAGAGAGATTGGCAGAGTCTCTCTTATTTTTTGAAAGGATATTTGGTGTTGACAACGAAGGTTTTATTTCAGTCACCCTTACCAGGGAAGAAATTGCCAATGCCATTGGTACCGCAACAGAATCGACGATCAGATTACTTTCAGAATTTAAGAAAGAAGGTTATATTTCTTTATCAGGTAAAAAGATTCGAATAGAAAATAAAGTAAAATTACAGCATCTTACAGAGGGTTATTAATAAACCAACTGCTTAAAATTAAAAACCTGATAATAAAATTATCAGGTTTTTTTATGTCATAATCACAGCTTAATACAATATAATGATCTTAGGATTCCATTGAAAAAATGGTATCCTTAATGATCTTGACACATTCCAAAAGCTGGTCTCTGGTAATCACCAGAGGAGGTGCAAAACGGATGATATTACCATGGGTTGGTTTAGCCAGCAATCCGTTATCTCTTAATTTTAAACAGATATTCCAGGCCATCACACTGTCTTCTGAATCATTAATCACGATGGCATTAAGCAAGCCTTTTCCTCTTACCATTGTTATCAAATCACTTTCTTCAACAAGTTTGTTCATTTCTTCACGAAACAGGTCGCCCATTTTTTGTGCGTTTTCAGCAAGATTTTCATCTTTTACTACGCGTAATGCCTCCATGGCAACTGCAGAAGCCAAAGGATTTCCACCAAATGTAGATCCGTGTTGACCTGGTTTAATGACCTCCATAATATCATTGTTAGCAAAGACAGCTGATACTGGATAAACACCGCCACTTAGGGCTTTTCCTAAAATCAAAATATCGGGTTTGACTTCAGGAGTCCCGGAGCAATTTTTGTCAGGGCAATCACAATTCCCGCAGGTGGCCAATAAACGTCCTGTTCTGGCGATGCCTGTTTGTACTTCATCTGCTATAAAAAGGATGTCATTTTCTGCACATAGTTCACGGGCCTCTTTAAGGTACCCCTCTGTTGGAACATAAACCCCTGCTTCACCCTGAATCGGTTCAACCAGAAATCCTGCAATATTTTTATTCGATTGTATAGCAGCGTTAAGCGCGTCAATGTCATCATATGGAATTTTAATAAATCCAGGTGTATAGGGACCGAAATTCTTTTTGGCTGTTTCATCATTAGAAAAAGAGATAATCGTTGTTGTTCTTCCATGAAAATTATTTTCACATACAATTATCTGTGCTTGATCTTCCGGAATATTTTTTTTCTCATAGGCATATTTTCGACATAATTTAATTGCAGTTTCAACAGCTTCTGCTCCAGTATTCATGGGCAGAACTTTGTCAAATCTGAAAAAATCAGTAACAAATTTCTCATATTCGCCTAATTGGTCATTATGAAAAGCCCTGGATGTCAAGGTTAATTTTTCAGCTTGATCCTTTAATGACCCAATGATTCTTGGGTGGCAATGTCCTTGGTTAACGGCGGAATAGGCGGATAAGAAATCATAATAACGTTTACCTTCAACATCCCAGACATAGACGCCTTCGCCCTTGTTCAACACGACAGGAAGTGGGTGGTAATTATGAGCCCCGTACTTGTGTTCAAGTTCAATAGCTCTTTCCGACTGATTTTGGTTCTTTACTAACATAGAAAAATGAATTTAATACCATTTTTAAAGATGCAATGGTATGTTTCTAAATACACAATTCCTTCTTTGGGAGAGAAATCATCCTGAATGATGCAAAAATATTAAAATTTTTCATGATACTAAGCTTTTAACGTCCCTCTTGTAACTAATCGGTAGTTTATTTTAATCATTATGTTTAAAAGTTTATTTTTAGCATAAATTAATTGATGAATTATTTAGCACATATTTATTTGTCTCGGGATCATGAAATGATCAGTATTGGGAACTTTATGGCAGATAGTATCAAGGGTAATAAATATAAATTATATCAGAAGGACCTTCAAATAGGGATTTTACTTCACAGGCAAATAGATTCATTCACGGATGCTCATCAAATTTCCAGGAGAAGTAAAAGAAGACTTAATGAACAATACGGTCTTTATAGGGGTGTAATCATAGATATATTTTATGATCATATGCTCGCGAAAAACTGGTCCTTATATTCCGACGTACCCTTGGAAAACTATACGCAACTTTTTTATGAAAAACTGAATCGTCATTATGAAGTTTTACCTGAAAAAGTAAAGCATATGTATAAATACTTGGTCAAGGATGATTGGTTGCTCAGTTATGCTCAAGTTGAAGGCATAGAAAAAGTGCTTGAAGGAATGAATCGCAGAACCGGTGGGTTGTCAAAAATGAATCTGGCCATAAAAGATCTTGAAGATCATTACGATGATTTTGGAAGTGATTTTAAGCACTTTTTTACCGAATTATGTGAATTTTCCGATAATAAATTAATAGAAATAAAAAGTAAGTATGAATAGAGGTACAATTAAATATTTGCTTAGCATATTGGTTGCAAGTCACTTTTTTCTTTTGCTCGTGCAGTGCAAAGACAGGCAGCCAAAGAAAGTAATCGAACGAGGATTATTGGCTGACAGTGCCATGGTTGTAAGCGCAAGAGAAGAAGCTTCAGTCATTGGAGTAGCAATTTTAAAACAAGGTGGAAACGCCTTCGATGCTATGATTGCAACAGATCTGGCATTGGTGGTTGCTTATCCATTTTCAGGAAATATAGGAGGAGGAGGATTTACAGTATTCAGAACCGCAAATGGTGTTTCGGGTACTTTGGATTATAGGGAAAAGGCACCACTTGCTGCTCACAGAGATATGTATCTGGATGAAGACGGAGAAATTATTCCTGAAAAAAGTACATTGGGAGCCATGGCTATTGGTGTGCCAGGTACCGTTGCCGGGCTTTTTGAACTACATCAAAAATACGGATCAAAACCATTTTCTGAATTGATTCAACCTGCCATAGATCTTGCCAAAAGAGGGGTTGTAGTTACACAGAAACAAGCTAAAAGGTTAAATAATTACCGTAAGTATTTTGAAAAGGCGAATCATCGGACTATTTTTTTAGATAAAGACTGGAAAAATGGGGATACGATCAAATATCCTGTATTGGCAAGAACTTTTGAAAGAATTCGCGATAATGGCAGAGCTGAATTTTATGAAGGTAAAACAGCTGATATGCTGGTAAATTATGTGCAGCAATTGGGAGGAATCATTACGAAAGAAGATCTCAAAAAATACAAGGTAGTTTGGCGAGAGCCCATTAAGTTTGATTATAATGGATATACGGTCATATCTATGCCTCCTCCATCCAGTGGAGGGGTTTGTGTGGCACAAATCTTAAAAAGTATTGAGCCGTATGAAATTGGTCAATATGAGCATAACGGCGCTCAATATATTCAATTACTTAGTGAAGCGGAACGCAGGGTATATGCTGATAGATCTTATTTTCTAGGCGACCCTGATTTTAATGATATTCCACTGGATACATTGATCTCAAGTTATTATAACAATAGTAGAATGGAGGGTTTTTCATGGCAACAGGCCACCCTTTCATCTGAAGTGGGACATGGTAATATAGATATTATAGAGAGCAATGAAACTACCCATTATTCGATTGTTGATTCTTATGGCAATGCTGTTTCGGTAACTTGTACCCTCAACGGAGCATATGGATCTAAGGTGTATGTTGAAGAGGGTGGATTTTTCTTAAATAACGAGATGGATGATCTGAGTTCGAAACCCGGTACCCCTAATATGTTTGGCTTGATAGGTGCCGAGGCTAATTCCATAGCCCCTGAAAAAAGAATGTTGAGCTCAATGACACCCACAATTGTAGAAAAGGATGGAAAGTTATTGATGGTAGTTGGTTCTCCAGGTGGCTCAACTATTATTACCTCTGTTTTGCAGAATATTCTTAATGTCGTTGAATTTGATATGGGTATGCAGGAATCTGTTTCAGCACCAAGGTTCCATCATCAATGGTTACCTGACGCGATACAGTTTGAGAAATCTTTTGATACGATTCATTTTGAATTTCTGAGAAAAAGAGGCTATGACATTAGTCAGGGGGAGTCAAGAATTTTAGGAAAAGTTGATGCTATTTTGGTTTTGCCGGATGGGAAGCTGGAGGGTGGAGCTGACCCACGAGGAGATGATACCGCTGTTGGCTTTTGATCATTTTAAAAATGAAAATAATACATTTGTTTTAATTCTCTAGTTAAGGTGAAATTCTTCATGACATAAGAAGAGCATTTAACATCAATATAAAAATCAGTGAATGAAATTAGGAAAAAAGAATATGCATACCGTATGCATTCATCAAGGACAGATTGAGGACAAGCAATTTGGAGGGGCAATTTCTCCTATTTATTTGGCAACTTCTTATCCTTTTCTTGATGTGGAAGAGAAACGTTATCCAAGATATTTTAATACACCGAATCAGGAAGTCATTGCAAATAAAGTGGCGGCCTTGGAAAACGCAGAAAGGGCCTTGCCATTTTCAAGCGGAATGGCGGCGATTAGCACGAGCCTCTTTGCTTTTCTTCAAAGTGGGGATCATGTTGTTTTTCAAAATGAAATCTATGGAGGTACACATCATTTGATTCAGGAAGAATTTTCAAGGTACGGCATTGAGTATTCCTTTACAAAAGGATTAGAACTAAGTGATTTTGAAAATGAAATTCGAGAAAACACCAAAGTCATTTACCTTGAAACACCTTCAAACCCATTGCTTAGTATTACTGATATTGAGGGAGTTGCCGTACTGGCTAAAAATAGAAGTATCGTGACGATGATCGATAATACTTTTGCATCTCCTATCAATCAAACACCTCTTGATTTAGGGATCGATTTGTCTATACACAGTGCAACCAAGTATTTGAGTGGCCATAGTGACATCAGTGCCGGAGTAGTTGCAGGAACCAAGGAATATGTTGACAGAATCATGTATAAGGGCAGGAATTTTGGAGGAAACCTAAGTGATTTTATGTGCTTTTTATTGGAAAGAAGTATAAAAACCTTGGCTTTGCGTGTTGAGAAACACAATACGAATGCACAATTTGTTGCGGAATCATTGGATTTCAACCCATTGATAAAGAAGGTGTTTTACCCCGGTTTGCCGTCGCATAAAAACCATGATATTGCCAAGCGACAAATGCATGGCTACGGTGGTATGCTTTCATTCGATCTTGACGAAGCCTTAGACGCTAAATTATTTCAACAAAAACTGAGTATGATCAAACCTTCCATGAGTCTGGCTGGAGTGGAAAGTACTATAATTCAGCCGAGTTTAACCTCTCATGCTTTGTTGTCATCGCAAGAGAGGAAAGAGCAGGGTATATCAAATAATTTATTGAGATTGTCGGTCGGTCTTGAAAATAAGGAGGATATACTATCAGACATTGAACAGGCATTAAAAAAATGTATATGACTAAATTAGATATATTAGCGATAGGGGCACACCCTGATGATGTTGAATTAGGATGTTCAGCCACACTCGCCAAGGAAATTTCAAGAGGAAAGAAAGTAGGTATTCTAGATTTGACCCATGGCGAATTAGGTACCCGAGGGTCTGCTGAGATCAGAGATGCAGAAGCGGCTAATGCTGCTAAAATACTAGGGGTGGGTCATAGAGAGAATCTGGGATTCAGAGATGGATTTTTTATCAATGATGAAGTACATCAGATGGCTGTGATCAGAATGATCAGGAAATACCAACCTGAAATCGTATTGTGCAATGCAGTTAAAGACAGACATATTGATCATGGAAAAGGGAGTAGTCTGGTTTCTGATGCTTGTTTTTTATCTGGTTTGCGAAGGATAGAAACGGCTATAGATGATATCGGACAGACTGCCTGGCGACCAAAACACGTGTATCATTATATACAGTGGGAGAATCTTCAACCTGACTTTGTTATAGACGTTACTGGTTTTATGGACCATAAACTAAACGCAGTTAAGGCTTATTCATCGCAGTTTTATGATCCTGATTCCAAAGAACCTGTCTCGCCTATTTCCAGCCAAAATTTTTTGGAAAGTATTAGTTATAGAGCTAGAGATCTGGGCAGGTTAATAGGCACAGATTATGCAGAAGGATATACAGTTGAACGGTTTGTTGCTGTTGATAACCTTGATCAATTGATCTAAGCTTGAATCAAGAGTTTTTTTCAACGGAAAATATTCCATAAAAATATATTTTTTTATTTGAAGAAGTGGCGAAATAGATTATATTTGCACCCGAATTTGCAGTCTGTAAATTCAAAGTATCACGGTGGTTGTAGCTCAGTTGGTTAGAGCATCGGTTTGTGGTACCGAGGGTCGCCGGTTCGAGCCCGGTCTTCCACCCAAAGCGAAAAACGTTCAATATTTTTTGAACGTTTTTTTTATTCCCTCAATAATGCTTTGTTAATCTTTTGAAAAAGAATTTATTATTCCAATAAATTGAATATTTTTGCCCACATTAAAATTACTTAAAATGAAGAAAATATATACTGTATTACTGTTAAGTATGATAAGTGTTTCAGTTTTTGGTCAATCATCAAAAGAAGAAGCAATTGCCATTGAAAAGAAAATTATCTCTAATGCTAAGCGAATAGGTGATCCCGGAATTGCTGCATATAGTATGTATAAAATAATCGTTCTGGAAGGAGTAAACAGCACGTATAAAGATAGTTTGACTTATATGTATTACTCAGCAGGAAAATATGGATCATGTTTTATGATGGCTAATGAAGTATTGAAAAGGGATCCTAAAAACTCAGCTATGCTTGAACTTAAAGGAAGTTCACTTGAATCTTTAGGTGCGCTGGATAAGGCAATGGAAGTATATGATGAGTTATTCAAAATAACTAATGATAATTTTCACGGCTATAATTTGTCAAAACTTCAATTGGCAATGAACAAGTTTGAAGAAGCCTATGCAACGATCATCAAAGTGGAAGGATTGAACGACTCTGGAAAAATTCAGGTCAATTTTTCAATCAATCAGACACATACCCAACAAATCGAATTACTTGCAGGAATTCCTTATTTAAAAGGAGTGATAGAGGAGGAGCTGAATAAAAATGCTGAAGCCAAAATAAGCTATCAAAAGGCCTTGAAAATTGAGCCGGAATTTGTTCTCGCCAAAGAAAAACTTGACAAGCTTAATAAAAACTTGGATTAAGCCAAAAGCTTATTTTTTAAGTATTTAGCGGTATATGATTCTTTGATTTTGATCAATTCTTCAGGAGCTCCTTGAGCAATTACATGACCTCCGGATTTACCTCCTTCAGGACCCAGATCAATGATATAATCTGCACATTTGATCAAATCAAGATTGTGTTCGATCACAATAATCGAATGCCCTTTGTCAATCAAGGCATTAAATGATTTCAACAACTTTTTGATATCGTGAAAATGCAGGCCTGTTGAAGGCTCATCAAATATAAAAAGGGTTTTTTCCTTAGTATTTCCCTTCACCAAAAAAGAGGCCAGCTTGATTCTTTGTGCCTCTCCTCCGGATAAGGTAGAAGAAGCTTGACCCAATTGTACATAACCCAATCCTACATCTTGCAATGGTTTGAGTTTATTTACAATTTTATGCTGTTGATGTTCTGTAAAAAAGGAAATGGCTTCATCAACTGTTGTTTCAAGAATATCATTGATATTTTTTCCTTCATAGTCGACTTCCAGCACTTCTTTTTTAAATCGTTTACCCTTACAAGTTTCACATTCGAGATGTACATCAGCCATAAATTGCATCTCTATAGTCACCTCTCCTTCTCCTTTACAGGTGTCACAGCGCCCTCCGTCAACATTAAACGAAAAGAACTTGGCTTTATAACCTCTTAATTTTGAAAGTTTCTGATCTGTATAAAGCCCCCTTATATCATCATATGCTTTGATATAGGTGACAGGATTTGATCTGCTTGATCTTCCGATAGGGTTTTGATTGATAAATTCTATGTTCTGAAGTGAATTAATATCTCCTTTGATTTCAGAAAATTGCCCGGGTTTTTCTCCAAATTGATGGATGACCTTTTGAAGGGCAGGGTAGAGGATATTTCTGATCAAGGTGCTTTTCCCACTACCTGATACTCCGGTGATCATCGTAAGCGCATTTAAAGGTAACCGGACGTCTATATTTTTTAAATTATTAGCTCTGGCTCCAAGAATTTCTATATATTTTTTGGATACTCTTCGCTTTTCCGGAACTTCTATTTTTAGTTGACCATTGAGATACTTGGCCGTGAGTGTATCAGCCAGAAGAATTTTTTCGAAGGTACCTTCAGCGACAAGTTCACCACCAAAGCTACCAGCTTCGGGGCCAATATCTATAACATGATCTGCCACCTTCATAATGTCTTCATCATGCTCAACGACAATCACCGTATTTCCAAGGTCTCTCAATTTAAAAAGAACTTTTATAAGTCGCTCCGTATCACGAGAATGTAACCCTATACTTGGTTCATCCAGAATATACATCGAACCAACTAAGCTACTTCCGAGAGAAGTGGCGAGATTGATACGCTGACTTTCTCCACCAGAAAGTGTGTTCGAATTTCTATTCAAACTGAGATAATTCAAACCCACATCATTCAAAAATTCAAGTCTGTTTCTAATCTCAATCAACAATCGTTTGGCGATGGAGTTTTCCGAATCTGTAAGTTTTAGGGTATTGAAAAAATCAAGTACTTCGTCTATAGGAAGGTCAACTAGTTCTGTAATATCCTTACCATGAACTTTTACATAAGTGGCTTCTGTTCGGAGTCTTTTGCCTTCACAAGTATCGCATTTCGTTTTACCCCGGTATCTGGAAAGCATAACCCGATATTGAATTTTATAACTTTTTTCTTCTAAGTGCTTGAAGAAATCATGCAAGCCATGGAAGTGTTCATTACCGTTCCACAGTAATTCATATTGTTCGGTACTTAATTCAAATACAGGTTTATGAATTGGGAAATCAAATTTATAAGCGTTTAAAACCAAATCATCTTTATAGGTCTTAAAGGAATCACTTTTCCAGGGAAGGATGGCATCATCATAAATCGACAGAGAGGTGTTTGGGATCACCAGATCCTCATCTATACCAATTATATTACCATAACCCTCACATTTATTACAAGCGCCATAAGGATTATTAAAACTAAAGAAGTGAACATTAGGCTCAAGAAAGGTCATTCCATCTTTCTCAAATTTATTACTAAAAGGAACGCGATTCCCAGTATTGACAAGTTGCAGTAAACATTCTCCCTTCCCCTCATAAAATGCTGTTTGAACAGAATCTGCTACCCGATTGAGAAAATCCTCATCGTGCTGGACCACAATCCGATCGACCACTAACCAAATTTCCTGACTTGCTTCTGCTTTAAAATCATCAATACGAATCGTTTTTTGATTGATCATCAATCTTGAAAAACCTTGTTGCTTAAGAATGCCAATAACGGTAGACACATCCTTATTTTTATCAACATGAACCGGTGACAGCAGCAGTAACTTCGTTCCTGATTCTATATTTTTAACATGGTCGAGAACATCCGAAACAGAATCTTTTTTCACCTCTTTACCTGAGACAGGTGAATAAGTTCTTCCGATGCGGGCATATAAAAGCTTTAAATAATCATAAATTTCAGTAGAAGTTCCAACGGTGGATCTCGGATTTGTACTGTTTACTTTCTGTTCTATGGCTATAGCAGGTGATATGCCTTTAATGGAAGTCACTTTTGGTTTATTCAATTTTCCCATAAACTGCCTCGCATATGAAGACAAACTTTCTACATAGCGTCGCTGACCTTCGGCGTAAAGGGTGTCAAAAGCAAGGCTGGATTTGCCTGATCCTGACAGTCCCGTGAGCACAACAAGCTTATTTCTTGGAATATTTACGTCTAAATTTTTTAAATTATGTAAAGAGGCGCCTCTTATAGAGATAAAATCTTTAAAATTATTGTTTTTCAAGTAGTTACGTAGGTTTTTGTTTGAATATTGTACAAATATACTAAGGTTTTTTTGTTAAAAAAAGGTACTTAAATGTTAAAAGAAATAAAATATTTTGCAAAAAAATTTGTTTATAAGAAATAAATGTAGTTATATTTGTCCCGAGACTTATGAAAGTTTACACTAGTCTCCCCTAACGATTTATTAATTTAAAAATTTTTGCATATAGTATAGTTC
>CAZPHF010000085.1:0-11218 GCA_964586115.1 uncultured Flavobacteriaceae bacterium
CTACAGCTCTTATAGCTGCATTCATTCCAGGAGAATCCCCTCCTGAGGTCATTATAGCAACTTTTCTTATAAATTTCTTCATATTCTTTTTAAAAACACACAAAAATAATAATAAAAAAGCGCATTCTGATAGGAATGTGAACTTTTAAACGAAATCGATTGCGAAAGTTGAATTTTATTGAATTTCGGCTTAGAACTTAGCTCTTGAAGACCAGAGAATTAAAGCAATCTCTAATAATTTCTTCCAGGGTGATTAGCCATAAAGGTTTCAAAACAGCCTCTGTCTTGCAAGGTCACAAAACATTGCTTTCTGTCTTTTCCCCCGAAGGCTATATTGGTCGGTTTTTTGCCCTTTAAAGATATTTCCCTAATGATCTTGGCTTCGGGACTGATCACCACTACTTTTCCGGCGTCATAACGGCAAACATATAAGTTCCCCTGATTGTCACAGCGCATGCCATCCATACCAAAATCATCAAATGTAAAAAATTGTCTTTTCCCCTTAAGATTTCCACTGCCGTCTATATCGTATACCCATATATTCCTTTGAACAGACTCGTTCACATACAAACGTTTACCATCAGGTGACACTTCAATTCCATTGGTCGTTCCCATCTCCGTTTCCATCAGTTCAAAGCCCTCCTTAGTCACCTTCCAAAGTTTCCCTGTACTTGCTGCCCAGTTAGGATCACTGGCATATAAAGTACCATTAGGGGCGATAGCTATATCGTTTGGCTGGTTCAGGTCAGGATGATGTGCAAAAACCTTCACTTCCTTTGATCCTTTTGGGACAAGCAAAACATTGTGATTGACATAATCAGCGATAAACATATTATCCTGCTTGTCAAATCTGATCCCATTGCCTACACTGCTATCCGGAAGTGTCACAAAAAGTGATACTTTACCCTGCATATCAACGATGCCAATAGTACCTTCTTTTTCAAAATTAACTGCATAAAGGTTGTTACTGCCGTCAACCGCCGGTCCCTCTATACCCGCGGTAAAAAGATGCTCCGCAGTGAAATCAGTGCTACTGTCTGCTTTTTCGCAGCTCATAAAAGCAAATAGTAAGCTGGCTAGAATAATGGTTTTAAAAACGCTCATATTGACTGATTTTAAGTTATTTTTTGGCTAAATATTGAGTAAGTCTCATGATATCATTGGCTACTGCCAATTCTACGTCAAGATTAACAGCTGTATCTTCTTTCTTCACGATCAATGCCTCCAATTGTTGTAGTTCTTCCTGAGAGATCTCATCATTTTCCAAGGCTTTTAATCCTATGGAGGCGATCTCTCCTACCCTCTCTGCATAGGGTTGTACTCTTGAAACCAAAGGTGCATTAGGTGCTATAGTTTTTAATTGATCGGCAATGCCTGCCCATGTATTCAGATATCTGGCCAAAGCTTCCTTCACTGATTGGTCCGATTGATCAACATAAGCGTCTACAAGCTTTCTAAAATCCCTTACCGATTTAGCATCGGAAGTACAGGCATCAGCAAACAACGTAAAAGGAGAATAGGTCTTATACTCAGTGCCACCGGCATTTCTTGAATAGATCTTAAAAGGTTCACTAATCGTTGTGAGTTGCCTTAAGCCATGAGTGTCCTGATAATTGGCAATGTTCCTCAGCAGGTATTCCTGACTCTTTCTATGTTGAATACCTACAAGCTCCAGAAACTGGCTCATTGTGTTTAATCTTTCAAACATATGGTCTACATCGCGTACTTCCTTAGCTGACCAAAACCTTTCTGCTATTGCCGCAGTTCGCGGCCAAATGCGTGAATCAACGGTCAGAGGAGTCACCAATTCAGCCCACATAGTAGCTTCACCCCCTAAAATACGTCCAGCTTCTTCAGCACTTAACGCTACAGCAGGCATAGGATCTACGAGATAATGATCTTCCACTGAAAGCAACAAGTCAATATAATAGCCGTTTGATAGAATGGTCTGGTATCCGTTTTTAACCGCCTTAACCAATGATTCTCCAGGCTCCATACCTTCATTAACTCCTCTCCATGAATGAATCAAAGCCGATTTGGGCATATTGGGTGTCATGATTTCTTCCCATCCCATAAGCGATTTTCCATATTTGGCAAGGATCTTTTCAAGCCTAATATTGAAATAGGTCTGTAACTCATGATTATCCTTTAACTTATTGTCTTTCATGAATTGCTGAATCTCAGGATTTTCATGCCAGTGCTTTCCTTCATTTTCATCGCCACCAATATGAAAATATACATCAGTAAATAAAGGAGCAACCTCTTTAAACAAGGTATCCAACATTTCATATGTTTTTTCATTGGTTGGATCAAGGGTAGGGTCAAAAATTCCAGCATTACGTTCAAGACTGTATGTCATGCCTTTTTTGCTTCCCAACTCAGGATAAGCGGTCAAGAATGCAGTTCCATGTCCGGGCACATCAAATTCAGGCACCACTCTGATTCCACGGTCATCTGCATATTTCACAATATCTTTGACCTGTTCCTGGGTGTAATACTGACCGTCAGAGGCTTTTTTATATAATTCAGGTAATGTTTTTGTTTCTACTCTAAATCCCTGATCATCTGATAAATGCCAGTGAAACACATTGAGCTTTACCAAAGCCATGGCATCGATATTTCTTTTGACAACGCCCACAGGCATAAAGTGCCTGCCAACATCCATCATCAAGCCTCTCCAAACGAATCTTGGTTCATCTTTGATTTGAACACCCGTAAATGCATAAGCTCCGTCTTTCACTTTGATCAATTGCAGTAAAGTAGACAGTCCATGCATCGCTCCAACATCAGTATGGGCTCTAATCTCGATGCCTGCATCAGACACATTTAAAGAATAAGATTCATCTATCCCCATCACGACCTTGGCCTCTGTATCAAAATAAATGTTGAGAGAAGCGGTTGAAGCGCTAATCGCCTTTGCATTAGGAAAACCTTCTGTTACAAAAATACCGGACTTATGGGTCATGTAACGCACAAAACGAACGGACGCCTCGGAAATTCTTGAATATTCATCTACGTCTCCGTGAATAAAAACGCTAAAATCCTCAGTGATATTAAAATCACTTGCATTGGTTTTCATCTCTTGTGGCCAGGGCATTAAATGAATATCCTGAATTGAATTTTCCTGTGCTTGTAGTTTGACCGATCCCAATAGAAGAAGAAGGAACAAAAAAAGTCTATGATTCATAGGGTTGCTATTATATTGGTGAAAATAAAACTTCAATAAAAAAAACCATCAACCAGAGATCGTTCTCAACAAACTCCGAAAGACGGTTTAAAAAAATACTCAAATAAAATTTTAATAATGATATCTCTTAAATGCTTCGAAGGCGGCATAATCAGCCATGCCTAAGCCATGATACTTTTTAGCTGTCTCCTTGTTTCTCTCTTCTGCACGCATCCAGAATTCTCTCGAATCATCACCCTGGAACATGACGCCGTCTTTTTGAGACTGGTGAAAGAAAATAGCCTGTTTTTTCTTCAAGACCTGATCCGGACTCATCGGAACTGCCATTTCTATATCATGAATATCCCACTCATGCCATGCACCTCTGTACAACCACACCCAACAATCATCCATATAAGACTCTTTCTTGAGTTCAGCCAGCGCTAAAAATAGTGCATCCAAACAAACCTTATGCGTTCCATGAGGATCTGCAAGATCTCCTGCCCCATATATTTGATGAGGCTGTACCTCAGCGATAATGTTACACATGATCTGCACATCCTTTTCGCTCAGTTTATCCTTCTTTACACGGCCAGTTTCATAAAATGGAAGGTCCAAGAAGTGAACTTGTTCATCCGGTATACCTACATATCTTGTAGCCGCGACTGATTCTTTTCTTCTGATCAGGCCTTTTAAACCTCTAACCCCTTTGGTATCAATATCATACTCTCTTTTTTTGCCAAGATCCTTGATAATCTGTGCAGCGTTAGACGCCCCTCCATTTAATTCAAGAGAAACTTCTGCGAATTTCAAGGTCTCCTCGTCAGAAACAGCAATATTTCCTGAAGTCTGATAAACGACATGCACTTCATGACCTTGCTCTACCAATCTGTCGAAGGTACCTCCCATTGAAATAACGTCGTCATCAGGGTGAGGACTAAATATAATCACACGTTTTTTAGCTGGTGTGTTTCTCTCCGGACGATAGCTGTCATCTGCATCTGGTTTTCCTCCAGGCCATCCGGTGATTGTATGCTGTAACTTATTGAACATATTGATATTCATCTGATAAGCAGATCCTTGCTCAACTAATAAACTGGACATTCCATGATAATTATAGTCTTTATCAGTAAGCTTTAGAATCGACTTTTCAAGTTTACTGCTCAACCAAACAACGGCTTTCGCTTTGAGATCCTTTGTCCAAATCACATTTTTGACCAACCAAGGTGTTTTAACACGAGTCAAGTCATTCGAAGCACCAACATCCATAACAAAGGTCACGTTATCATGTCTTTGAAGATACGTGGCTGGTACATCTGCCGTTATCTCGCCTTCAATTGTCTCTTGGATCACCGAAGCCTTGTTGACACCCCAAGCCAATAAAACAATTCTTTTGGCCTTTCTTATGGTACCTATCCCCATAGTGATAGCCACCCTGGGAACATGGTCTATACCTAAAAACGCGGTAGCGGCATCGATCCGCGTAATATGGTCAAGTGTGATATTTCTTGTCCCAGAATTGAAATGAGAACCAGGTTCGTTGAATCCAACGTGTCCAGTTCTACCGATTCCTAATAACTGAAAGTCAAGTCCTCCGGCTTCTTTGATTTTCAATTCATAATCTATACAGAATTGATGTACTTCCTCAGGCTTCACTTCCCCATTAGGAATATTGATGTTCTCGGGTAATATATCCACATGGTTGAACAAATATTCATGCATAAAATACCAATAACTTTGGGTGTTTTCCTTCGTCATCGGGTAGTACTCGTCAAGGTTAAAAGTAACCACATTCTTAAAACTCAATCCTTCCTCCTGATGCATTCTTACCAATTCTTCATAAACTTTTATAGGAGAAGAACCAGTAGCCAAGCCCAAAACACATTTTTTATAATCTGCTTGTCTGGTCCTGATCAAATCTGCAATTTCCTGTGCGACAGCGATAGATGCAATATTTGAATTATCAAAAACCACATTATGAATTTTTTCAAATCTAGTTTCTTCAAATTTTCCTGCTTCCTTATATTCTAATTTCTTATACATACCTTGATTTTTCTTTAAGAAGTTATTTAGGCTATCTTTCGATCCAACCTTTTTAACTTAAATCTTTTGCAAAATTCATTGAATTAGTTCTATTTCAGAAAATTATTCGACGGATGACTACAAAAAGCTTATAAAAATCAATTTTTATAAAACAAAACAAGAAGCCTATTATGATTCATTAAATTGTGAAAGCCCAAATTATAAGCTCCAAAAGCCCATAAATATAGATGGGAAATTAAAGCAAATACCTTATCTTCATTGCCTTGTGAAACTTAAAATCAAACAATGAATAAAATTATTTTGTGGTCCATTATTGTGGCTATGGCCGGATTTCTTTTCGGATTTGATACTGTTGTTATTTCGGGAGCAGATAAGCAACTGCAAGATTTATGGGGATCTTCCGACGTATTTCACGGATCAGTCGTTATGGCGATGGCTCTTTGGGGAACCGTAATTGGGGCCATGTTTGGTGGTTTCCCAACCAATAAAATAGGCAGGAAAAATACCTTGATATGGATTGGCATCTTATATACCGTTTCGGCCCTGGGCTCTTCCCTTGTCAACGACCCCTATACTTTTGCCTTCTTTAGATTTATAGGCGGATTGGGCGTTGGTGCCTCAACTGTGGCGGCTCCTGCATATGTATCAGAAATTGCACCTGCCAAAGACCGAGGCCGTCTTGTAGGATTTTATCAATTTAATATTGTTCTGGGTATTCTTGTTGCCTTTTTATCAAATTATCTACTTAGTAATATCGGCGAAAATGCCTGGCGATGGATGATAGGTATAGAAGCTTTACCTGCTTTTATATATACAATTTTAGTGATGACTGTTCCCAAAAGCCCTCGATGGCTTTTACTTCAAGGCAGACGAGAAGAGGCGCATAGCGTTCTGGAACAATTATATCCTGGTGATGATATTGAAACCATCATGTCCGATATTGAAGAAAGCCAAAAAGACCATCATAGCAGTAAGGAGCATATTTTTATGAAAAAATACAGATTTCCCTTGATTTTGGCTTTTCTGATCGCCTTTTTCAACCAGCTATCTGGAATCAATGCCTTTCTCTACTATGCGCCTAGAATATTTCAGGAAGCGGGATTAGGTGAAAGTACGGCCCTCCTGAGTAGCATTGGTATTGGCGTAACCAATATGGTTTTCACCTTGATCGGGATCTCCTTAATCGATAAATTAGGAAGAAAAAAATTGATGTATATAGGTTCAGTTGGGTATATCCTGTCATTATCTTTAGTAGCAATGGCATTTTTCTTTGAATGGGAAGGAATGGCTGTACCCTTGTTTCTCTTTGTCTTTATAGCCTCCCACGCCATAGGTCAAGGTACAGTGATCTGGGTTTTTATCTCGGAAGTTTTTCCTGATCAATTAAGAGCCTCAGGGCAATCCTTCGGAACGAGCACCCATTGGGTATTGGCCGCCATTATCCCATCAATGGTTCCATTCTTATTCGGTACTATTGGCGCGGGTCCCGTATTCGCCTTCTTTGCTTTTATGATGGTGCTTCAACTACTGTTTGTCATATTCATCATGCCTGAAACAAAAGGGGCCTCTCTCGAACAACTGGAAAAACTACTCACCAAAAACGAATAGTTATGGAACAAAAAATAGTGTGTTTTGGGGAGACTCTCTGGGACGTGTTTCCAGACAAAAAACTGATTGGTGGCGCCCCTTTGAATGTCGCCGCAAGGTTAAGTTCTTTGGGTGCGGATGTGAGCTTAGTCAGTAAAGTTGGCAATGATATAGAAGGTATGGGAATCTTCAATTTCATGAAAGAACGAAATCTGTCCTTAACTTGCCTTCAAACTGACGCTACCCTTTCAACCGGTACCGTTGATGTAAGTCTTAATAATTCAGGTTCAGCCACATACGTCATCAACTCACCCGTTGCCTGGGATTGTATAGAAACGCGTAGTGAAGCCCTCGCTGTAGTCAGGGCTTCACGAACTTTTGTTTATGGTAGTCTGGCTTGTCGTAACCCCATTAGTAGAGCAACCTTAGAGAACCTGCTTGCCGAAGCTTCCTTTAAAGTATTTGATGTCAACCTTAGACCTCCGCATTATTCCAAGGACCTTGTAATCGATCTCATGAAGCAGTCTAATCTGATCAAAATCAATGATGAAGAACTTGACATAATTGCCGAATGGCTCGGGTTTTCTAAGGAGTCTATAGACAATCAATTAAAACAATTGTCAGCGTATACAGGTGCTGAAAATATTTGCCTAACGATGGGAGCGAATGGTGCCATGTTTTTTGCTCGTGGTAAATACTTCAGGCATCATGGGTATAAAATACGTGTCACTGATACAGTTGGCGCCGGCGATTCTTTTCTAGCTGGTTTGATCTATAAACTAGGTCAAGGATTTCCAGAAGCGGAAGCATTGGATTTTGCCTGTGCCCTTGGAGCAGCAGTGGCAGGTAAAAAAGGAGGCAATGCAATTGTTTTGATGGAAGATATTGAAAAACTAAGGAGTAAATCGTACTAATTAGATAAAAAAAAGACAGCCAAATGACTGTCTTTCTTTATTTTATAAATAATTGACTACAATTCTTTGATCTTGATATTTTTATAAGAAACCAAATTATCATGATCCTGAAAGCCTATTCTACCTGGCCCCGGACTTGCAAATTTTTCATATTCAGCAAATTTGCTTTTTGAAACCATCTCTTTCCACTGAGAAGAGTTTGTGTCATAACTAACCACTTTTGTGCCATTGAGCCATTGTTCAATTTTACCATTATCCTTAATAATTCGAACCTTATTCCAAGTATCATAGGGTTTAACTCTAACTGGATCCGCAGCAATCAAATCGTATAAGTCACCTGCTCGATGTGTATAAATAAGTCCATCCTTATGTCCTTCATTATCCATAACCTGCATCTCAGGGCTACTCTTCCAAATTTCATCATATTCCTCAATTTCTTTGATGGTATAAAAAATTCCATTATTACCGCCTTTAGAGATTTTCCACTCCATTTCGAGTTCAAAATTTTCAAAAGCTTCATCTGAAACAATATCCTCGCCGCCATCTTTAACTTTATCCGTTGGTCCCCATTCCATTTTCTTACCTGCAACAAAATAAATAAAACGATCTCTGCCTTCAAAAACCAAAGCTCCGTCCTTAGCAACCCATTTTTTTCCTATACTTTCTGGTTTCAGGTAGGTATGCCATCCATTAGTTGTAGTGCCATCAAATAATAATTTCCAACCATCCTTCTTTTCAGCTTCTGATAAGGTGTTATCTTCTTGCTTATCCTCTACAATAGCTGACTTGTCACCTTCCCATGGCTTGGCTATAACCTCATCAAGATTTCCAAATAAGTCATCAGGAATTGCTTCGAAATTTTTACCGTCAGTTGACCATTCCAATAAAATGTAAGGGTCCTTAGAACCAGGAAAATATTTAAATTCAAAAGCCTTGGTACCAACTTCGAGATCCATACTTTCAACCTGGGCTTCCTTATTATCCGATTCTTTTATGTCAAACAGATTTTCATTATCCATCCTTAACAACAACTTGCCATTACTTGCTAATCTAAAATAATACTTTCCGGCTTTCTGAATAGAAATACTTCCCATCGCATGGGCAAAATAATTACTTTTGGAACTCCAGAATTGATCAGCATTTACAAGATTTAAGTTGCTAAGAAGCTTTCTTTCCATTAAAACATTTGCGGCAATGTTATCCGGAACTATGGTGTCATTAACATCTATAAAAACCACTTCATACACTCCCGGTATAGCTACCTTAGCAATATTCTTTTCATTCTTACAAGCTATAACGCTCAACACGATAATAAGAATGATCGTTAATTTTTTCATGTTTAAGTAAATCTTTTCAAGTTAAAGTGGATTACATTTCCTTAATTTTTATATTTCTGAACCAAACATCATCACCATGATCTTGAAGACCTATCAACCCTTTTTTAGCAACATTTGCCCAGTCTGGGTTATAGGTTGGGAATTTACTTCCTGCAATCATTTCATTCCATTCCGGTGTCCATAAGTGATATTCAACAACTTGTACCCCGTTTTGTTTGTGAATCACGGTTCCTTTATAAACAATGATTTCAACCTCATTCCATTCACCTGCAGGTTTGGCATTTTGTGGTTTTGCGGGTATTAAATCATACAATGAACCTGCTTGATGATTTCCGTCCTTACCCAATTCAGCATCAATATGTCTTTCATTATCAAGGACCTGCATTTCTGGGGCAGTTCTCCATATTTTATCTTTTTCTTCCTGAGCGAGATAAAAAATCCCCGAATTACCACCTTCTCCAATTTTCCACTCGAGTTTTAGCTTAAAATTTTCAAATACTTTCTCATTTATGATATCACCACCATTTTCTGCTCCGGCTTCACCTCGGCCTGATTCTTTACAATACATTGTGCCATCAACAATTTGCCAATTCTCGGGAAAACTTTCTTGCTGATACCCTCTCCATCCAGTAGAGTTCGTACCGTCAAAAAGCAATACCCAACCATCTTTCTTTTCTGCTTCAGTCAAGCTATTTGGTGCAGCTACTTCTTCTACCTCTTTTGCGGCTTCTTCTGTCGCCTCAGCGGCAGGAGCTTCCTTTTTTGCTCCACCTCCACAACTTATCATAAAACTGGTGGTTGCGATTCCTATGGCAAGTACAAAAATTCTTTTTTTCATTTTATTAGTATTTAATTTGAATATTTAATTTATCATAAAATACTGAACCTTAACTTTTGAAGTAATTTTTTCAAAATCAAAGTTCAGTATTCTAGGTTGTAAAACATTTATTATTTAGGCATTGGTGGTAATTCCCAACCGTCTCTATAGGTGTGCTTTACAAGCTCCTCAGAATACGCAAGCGCATTCATTGGTTTTGTATACTCTTTGTTGAATGTTGGATGACCCTCATGAATTTCAAATCCATCTTTTATGATATTTCTGACTTCTTCAGTTGCCCCAATATTGGTAAATTTCATGCTTTCACCATCCCACTCAAGGGTCTTATTAAGATCCTGAAGACGAACAGCTAATACACCCATTACGACCATTTCATTAAACGGACCTGCTTCTGCAAAATCAGACGTACAAGGTTTTCTGTTTTCAGGGCTTTCTTTACAAGCTCTAACCCAGTCCGCTTCATGAGCACCTTTGTTCCATGACAATCCTGTTTCCTCTTCCACGCGTCGTTCGGTTTTTGCAGGAGTCACTTTTTTACCTGATAACAATTCTGGCTCAACACCGTAGCAACCTACATGAAGAATATCTTTCGTACCATAGAAGTAAGTACCTCCACCGCTCTTATTTGGGTTTTTACCCGCTGGCCAGTTGTCTGGCAACTCTGGTTTTATACCACCATCATACCAGTGTACATCAACTTCCGGTAATTTAATATTTCCTACACTACCTCTCTCAGGGAAAGTTAATTTGGCAGCCTGAGCTACAGGAGCAGAATCATTTAACAATAAAGAAGAACTTGCCTGAACCTTAGTAGGATAACCTAATTTTAAACCTTCAAAAACAGGGTGAAGTATATGGCAAGCCATATCTCCTAAAGCACCTGTACCATAATCCCACCAGCCTCTCCAGTTCCATGGGTGATATACCTCATTGAACGGACGCATTTTTGCTGGTCCGGTAAACAACTCCCAGTTTAGTGTATCCGGAATAGGATCTGCATTTTCTGGTACATTCAAACCTTGTGGCCAGATTGGTCGATCAGTAAACGATTCAACTTTAACCACATCTCCCAGAGCACCACTCCAAAGAATTTCACAAGTCTCAGCAACTCCTGCACCAGAAGCTCCCTGATTACCCATTTGCGTGGCTACTTTATGTTCTGCTGCCAATTTTGTCAATAATCTTGACTCATAAACAGAATGTGTCAATGGTTTTTGAAGATATACATGTTTTCCCATGGTCATGGCATGGGCAGCAGTGAGCGCGTGGGTATGGTCTGCTGTTGCAATAACTACTGCATCAAACTGATCTTCCATTTCCTCATACATCTTAC
>CAZPHF010000086.1:0-11132 GCA_964586115.1 uncultured Flavobacteriaceae bacterium
GAAAGGAAGAAAGAAAAAGGTTAAAAGAACAAGAAAAAGCCGCTAGAAAGGCCGCCAGAAAGAATAATTAAGCGTTAACGCTTATAACCTATTGAAAAAACGGTAGCGCCTTGCGCTACCGTTTTTATCAGAAATCAACACTAAAAACAAGACGCTGACAAAGTCAGCACCTTGGTTATTTTAAGTAAATATAATTTGTGTTCTGTCTCCGTCACAAAGACCATAGAAGTCTCCAATGGTTATAATTGAATCTACTTCCTCATGAAGGTCTTTCTGCTCTAACTTAAACATATCTACGGCAAGTTTACAGGCGTAAATCATTCCACCTCCTGCAGTGATCATTTCCAGAAATTCATCAACCGGAGGCATATCCAGTTCCTCCATCTGACTTCTCATCATTTTTGAAACACCGGCTTCCACTCCAGGTAAGCCTCCCAACATTGTTGGAAAAGGAATTCCACCAGGCATACGCATGGCCGGATTTCCTGTTGTGGCCGTATGAAGGCCGTTCATTCTTTCTTTAGTAATACCGTCTAGGCCAAAGAAAGTAAAAAACACATTGGTTTCAATACCCTCCATTACGGCACCATTGGCCATTACTAAAGTGGCATAAACATCTTCCAAAGACCCTTTGGCACAGATGATACAAACTTTTTCTAAAGGTTTTTTTTCTTCTGAACTCATATCGTTATATTTTTGTTATCATTTAATTGAATCATTATACACAACTGGCTGGTTTGGGAATACCTGCTATTTTAGCTGAAAATTTCAAAGGCCCTTTTGGAAATAATTTATATAAACCTTTGATGTCAGTGATGCCTGATTTACCCACTTTTCTTATCGTAAGTGACTCGCCTGCCTCAGTTTTTTCACGTAAATAGTTTAAAACTTCAAAGTGTTTGTCTGTCAGTTCGATGCCAACACCGCTTGCGATTTCTTTTGCAACATTCTCATTCCATTCATTCATGTTTTCAAGGTACCCTTCTTCAGATACATTTACCTGTGCTCCTGCGATTGTTTGTAAAGCCATAATTCTATTATTTAAGTTATTTAATTGATTGTTTACTCTTTGATTTCAACATCTTTTGAAACATTTTTCATAAAGGTGATCCCATAGCCCAGCGCCTTTTTCATTTCAGGGCTGTTCATTTCACGCATCAACTTCCAAACTGAATAAGAAGGGACACTTTCGGTTTCCATACTGTTAAACGCTTTTATTGCGTTTTGCATGATACTCAACACCTCTGGTTGAGTCATTTCTTTAATTATAGCCAAAATCGATACAATACTGTTTGAGAGTTCTTTCAGATCCTTAGGGCTAAAGCCCTGAACAACATTATCAATAACAGGACCGATTTCTCTTATAAATTCAAAGTAACCTTTTTGTTCGAAGCTATTCATTTGCTTGGTAAAGTCAATGATGACTTCATTTGCAATAGGACCAACCTCCTTACCAAGATCGACTGCCATTTCAAGGGTGTCCATAACAGTTTTAATATTCCCTATATTTCTTAAAAATGACACCGCTAATCCGGTTAATTCTGAAGGATCAAGTTCTACCTGTCTCTTGTCGAGCTCGATTACGGTTGAATCATAAGCATCCTTGCCAATAATGCTGAGGTCTCCTACAAGGTCTTCCACCATGTTGGACTGTAATTTTTGTTGATGTACATACCCCAGGATCAGATCCAGCTTTTTGTCCAGTGCATCAATTTGCATTTGTATATTCTTTTCTTCCATCACTAGTATCTATTGAGGTTACATTCTCTTTTTTCCTGCCATTGTCATGTCTGCCTCTATAGGTAACTCCCTGCCTTTAAGCAAAATGTGCCAGTAGATCCATCTGAAAAGAATTTTACCGTAGTGGTTCATTTTCGTATTTTTCAACAGACCAAAGGGTCCAATCCCTGGTAAAGGGAAAGTTCCTGGTAATGGTTCTGTTTCATAATTAAAATCGATCAGTGCACCTTTTCCATATCCTGTTTCTATATAGCAGTTGGCATGGCCGTCAAATTTAGCAGGCAAAGCTCTTCCTTCCATCGCTGCAAGTAGGTTTTCCATTAAAATTTCAGCTGCAAAATGCGCTACAGATCCTGCTTTTGAAGTCGGAAGGTTTGCTGCATCACCAATCACAAAAATATTTTCAAATTGTTTTGACTGTAAAGTATGTTTGTCAGTTGGTACATAATTCATGTCATCACCTAATCCACTGCGTTCGATCATATCTGATCCCATATTAACAGGAACAATGGTAAGGATATCGAATGGTACTTCACGATCATCATAAGAAACCAGTTTTTTATTTTCATTATCAACATGACTTAAATAGAAATCGGCTACAACATCTATATTTTTTTCTTCCAATAAATCACCTAATACCTTAGAAGCCACAGGCTTTGTAAATGCACCTGACATTAACGTAACATAAGAAATGTCAACTTTGTCTCTCATACCTCGTTCTGCGAAATAAGCTTCAGCAAGACATACAAACTCTATTGGGGCAACCGGACATTTATAAGGTAGCTCAGGTATACACATCACTAATTTACCACCTTCCCAGTCTTTAAACCTTTTATGAAGCGCTACGGCTCCTTCTACAGTGTAAAAGTCAAAAATATCCTTGTACCACAATTTATCTGTAAGCCCTTCGGTTTCTGATGGTCTTGTTTCAGTTCCTGTGGCAATGATCAGAAAATCATAATTCAATACTTTGCCGCCGTCAAGAAGCACCTTATTCTCCTCACCTATGATTTTGTCAATAGGACTAAAAATTACATTTACTCCCGGAGGGAAGAAGTCATATTTTGGTTTGACTACATCTTTTTTACTGTAAATTCCAAAAGGAATAAACAAAAATCCAGGTTGGTAATAATGTGTTTTAAATTGATCTACGATCGTGATTTCCCATTCATCTTTTTCAAGTTCATGATGCAATTTGTTTAACATCATTGTTCCGGCTGTTCCAGCACCTAGAATCACTAACTTCTTCATAATTTTTGTCTTATTAATTATAGTATAAAGATAGTACAGGTTTTTTTTTTAAGAAGTGACTTTAATCATGTATTGGTGTGTAAGGTCACTATATTCAGTAACTTATGTCACATAAGGTATCGAGAAAAGAACTACTGAAGGGAACTAAAATACGCTGATAATAAAAAAAAGGGTTATTTTTAAATTTCCAAAACCAAAAACTTGATGACCACAGTTGAAAACAAGATTTTAGCCCTGAGAGAAGAACTCAGACAACATAATTACAGCTACTATGTTCTTGATGAGCCTAGTATATCTGATTTTGAATTCGACACTGCATTAAAGGAACTCCAGGAACTAGAATCAAAACATCCTGAATATGACGATCCAAATTCTCCAACGCAGAGGGTTGGGGGAGAAATAACCAAGAATTTTAACACGATCACACATCAAAACAGAATGTACTCTTTAGCTAATTCCTATTCAAAGGAAGATATTTTGGATTGGGAGAAGAGGATTCAAAAGATTCTTGGAGATGTACAACTGGAATTTACTTGTGAACTAAAGTATGATGGCGCCTCTATTAATCTTAGTTATCAAAATGGTAGCTTTCTTAAAGCCGTGACCAGAGGTGATGGCTTTATGGGAGATGATGTTACGGCCAATGTAAAAACGATCAGGTCAATACCTTTGGTTATCAAAGGAGATCAACTGAATTCATTTGATATTAGAGGTGAAATCATCTTACCTCTTGATGGCTTTGAAAAGATGAATAAAGACAGGATTGAAGCAGGCGAAGATCCTTATAGAAATCCCAGGAATACGGCAAGTGGGAGTTTAAAACTTCAAGATAGTGGAGAGGTAGCGAACCGCCCACTTGATTGTTTGTTATACCAGGTGGTAGCTAAAAAAAATCCATTTTCTACGCACTATGACACATTAAACTATGCTGCTTCGATAGGGTTTAAAGTACCGAAAACCATAAAATTATGTAAAAATGTAGAAGAGATCATCGATTTTCTGGAGTACTGGGACCATAAAAGGCATGAACTTCCATATGAAACAGATGGAGTAGTGATTAAGGTGAACTCATTACACTTTCAGGATGAATTGGGCTATACGGCAAAATCTCCTCGATGGGCTCTTGCCTATAAATTCAAAGCTGAACAGGCAAGCACTATTCTTAACGAGGTGACCTATCAGGTCGGCCGAACAGGAGCCATTACTCCAGTGGCAAATCTGGAACCCGTAGAACTCGCAGGAACTATTGTAAAAAGAGCTTCGTTGCACAACGCCGATCAAATAGAGAAAATAGACCTTCGTCTAAAGGACCAGGTATTTGTAGAAAAAGGTGGAGAGATCATCCCGAAAATAGTAGGGGTAGATGTGTCTCATCGTTC
The DNA here is from genome assembly GCA_964586115.1 of uncultured Flavobacteriaceae bacterium. Taxonomy (GTDB): domain Bacteria; phylum Bacteroidota; class Bacteroidia; order Flavobacteriales; family Flavobacteriaceae; genus Lutimonas. Next base: position 4,371 of record CAZPHF010000086.1, read on the forward strand.
TTCTTCGTCTAAACCAATACAATATATCACTCATTGTCCTGATTGTGGTACAGAACTGAAGAGAAAGGCGGGAGATGCCAAACATTATTGCCCCAATGAGTTTGGATGTCCTACCCAAATTACCGGAAGGATTCAACATTTTATCAGTCGTAAGGCAATGAATATTGACGGTCTTGGGGCAGAATCTGTTGAATTACTCTTTAAAAATGATTTGATCAATAATTTTGCTGATCTCTACGAGCTTACTGCAGCGCAAATAGTCCCTTTAGAAAGAATGGCTGAGAAATCGGCATATAATATGATAAAGGGAATCGAAGCTTCCAAGAATATCCCTTTTGAAAAGGTCTTGTTTGCCTTGGGTATTCGGTTCGTAGGGGAAACCGTGGCTAAAAAACTGGCACGACATTATAAGAATATTGATGCACTCATGGCTTCTAGTTATGAGGAACTCATACAGGTTGATGAAATAGGAGAAAGGATTGCAGAAAGTATTATAGCCTATTTTGGTGATGAGGGAAACTTGAGATTGATAGATCGTATCAAGGAATATGGTTTAAAAATTGCCGTAGATGAATCGCTTTTCGCAGAACAGACATCGCTTTTAAAAGGGAAGGTGTTTGTTGTATCGGGAGTTTTTAAGATCATGTCAAGGAATGAACTTAAAAAATCTATAGAAGACAACGGAGGTAAAGTGTCAGGATCTATCTCCAAAAAGACGACTTATATCATAGCCGGAGATAATATGGGCCCCAGCAAAAGAGAAAAGGCAGAAAATTTAGGTATTCCAATGATCTCGGAACAAGATTTTCTGACCATGATTGAAGAAACCTGATTATAACTCCAACACTTTTACCTTATTGCGTGTTGAATATACTTTTCCATCATTATGTAGTTGTTTCAATAGCCTTGTAACAACGACTCTGGATGTATTTAGATCATTGGCAATTTCCTGATGTGTGATCTCAAGATTGACATCCTGGTTGATCTTGGCCTTGTCTGACAGGTATTTAAGCAATCGTTGGTTCATATTCATAAAAGCCAGTCCATCAATAGATTCGACCATCTCTATTAATCGAAAATGATAACTGTCAATAATAAAATGCCTCCAGGTTTTGAAATTTGCCAACCATTCATCAATATGCTCAACAGGTAAAAATATAGCTTCTGTATCATTTTCAACAACTGCCTTAAAAATACTCTCCTTTCTGTTAATGCAATTAATAAAGGAAACGGCACAGGTATCTCCTTTTTCAAGAAAGTATAATACCAGCTCTTCTCCTTCTTTTTCTCTTCTGATAATTTTTACCGCACCGCTAAGGATAAGAGGGATATGGGTCATATTTTCACCTATGTCAACAAGAATTTCTCCTTGCTTATATTTGTCAATAAAACCAACTTTTACGATCTCTTCTATCAATTCTTTTTCAAAAATAGAGCCGTAGTACTCCCCAATTTTTTCCCGTAGGATAACTTCTTGTGTATTCATTTTTACTTGAGTGATCATGAATAATCAAGCAAAGTTAGTTTAAAATACAATAGGTAGCAAGGACTTATTCTTTGGAGGAACATTTATTGCTCCATAAAGAAAACTCCTTAACAGACGTTAAGGAGCTTTCCACCAAAATCGATTCTGGCTACATTCAAGCTAAACAAATAAATAATTAGAAAACAACTTGAATTTGTGCCAAGAATTTGTCATTATCCTCGTTTATAACTGTTTCAATATTAGCCTGATAATTCACTTGTAAGCGAACGGATTTATTGAAAAAGTAGTTAACCCCTATGGTCATTCTTTCGCTATAGCGGTAAGGAACATCTTTTAAATCAAGGTCCTGATCGAAGAATTCATATTTGAAAACAGGTTGAAGGTTCCATTTGGTATCATACCAGATCATACCATAAGCACCATCTCTCTCGTTACCTAAGGCCAAGGGCTCAGATCCGCATCCTGTATCAGCTCCAGGATCAAAAGCACCTTCATCATGGATATATTCTCCCTGAATATGTAGGTTATTAATATCGAAAAGAACTTCACCTCCATAAGTAGTTCTTTCATCTTCATTATTGTTCAGTTTTGGGAAGCCATATCTGTAGCTACCTCCAATGGTCATAAAATCAAACAATTTATAGGTAACGCGTCCAACAAGGTCTTTTTTGTTGTTGTTATCCACTTTATTTAATCCACTACCATTCATGATCGCAAAGGCATAATTCAGTCTGGTATTCACATTTCCACCCCAAATAGAGATTCCATAATCTCTTTGAGGAACCACTAGTTGATCCGATACAATAGCACGGTCAATAGTAATCAATGCGTTACAGGCAGTTTGAACTTCAAGCCCGAAAGGTTGTTTATAGGAACCTACAGAAATTCGGGCCCAATTGTATTTATCCCAGGTCACAAAAGCATCCATAAGATAAGCGCTACCAACACCACCTATAAAAGGGCTGGTTTCCAACATAAAATAATAGGTCCAGTCTTCAAAGAGGCGACCTCTTACCCCGATTCTGGCCCTTCTGAATTTGAAGGTGCTTTCTGCAGGATCGGAAAGGGTGTAATTATACTCTGGTTGAATAAAACCAAATATTTTGATTTTTGCGGGAGCAATGCTATCATTAGGATCCTCTGCGTCACAACCTTGTGCTTGCACCTGGCTCATGAGCATACTAATCGTCAGTACGATGAAAATCGATATAAATTTTTTCATTTTATCTTATTTGAAGATTAATTTTTAATAAGTGGTAAGTTCTTAGGTACTGAAGACCCAACACCCCATTGATTTGTTGCCCAGGCTGGATTAGAATGATAAATACCGTTCATTCCAAAGGTCATGCTGTAGGCGTCATATCCAAGAACCTGCAACCATGCAGTGACTACGGCCGAGGTTTGGCCTGTATAACAATATGTAATCACCTTTGCATTTTTGTCTGAGTCCAAGCCTTTGTAACCATTTCCATCCAACTTAAGTTCTTCTTTGACGCGATACGCATCTTTGATATGCCCAAAATTTCCATAATCGGCGTCACCGAAATAATTATTGATAAAATAATTCTCAGGACCGTTTAAAACATCTGTTGCTTTAGCGGTTTTAAAACCGGCTTCTATCACGGCTTCAACTCTTTGTCTTAAGATGTCAGCACCATCGGTAGAAAAGATATCAAATATTGGATCATCAAAAGTGAGGTTATCAGGGGCATTATTGGCCGCCCAATTCTCATGTCCGTTGGCTTCATCTCCTGTATTACTATTCCATGGTCCGGCTGTTTCAGCATTCCAACCAGACATTCCCCATTTGAGTGCCTGAGCGTTAGGATGACCTGCAAGACGTAAAAGTGAGGTAGCGTAGCAGGCAGTTTGCCCGGTAAAACAAACTACAAGAACTTGTTTGCTGGCGGCATCGGCTTCTTTTAGAATGTCTGCAAAAGCTACAAGTTTTGCACCTTGAATATGACTTGTATTAAAGGCTGCAAGGGATCTGATATCCAGAATAGAATACTTATTCAAAAAGGCGTCAAGATCAGCCTCTGCAGGAGCACCGACAACAAATTTCACTTCACCTCCTGGGCCACTTAAAACATTTGTAAGGTCGAGATCATTTTCCAACATATAATCGGTCATGACGTCAAAGGCCGGTTGAAGGATCGGGTTTTCAGGGTTGATATCATCACCTCTGTCACATGAACTAAGTAGCAACACAGGTACGCATAATAATGCTAGGACGAATAAATTTATTTTTTTCATAATTATTTGTTTATTGGATAATATTTTGAGTTTTCATTATTCGATAACGGGAAACATGTTGACTTCCTTTTTGCTAAAGGCTTCCCAGTTATTGTCTTTTAAAGTTTGGTGCATAAAGCTGTTTTCGCCATATGCAAGATTTCCTGCATTGTAACCAAGAACGTTGAGGTAGGCCACAACATAGGCGGTTTCCTGACCAGTTGGTCCGTACACAAGAACTCTCTTATCCGTTGGGATAGTAAGTAAATCAGTTGTGGAACTAAGCGAACCATTTGGGTTGTATTGAACCGCTTGTGGGATATGCCCTATAGCGTATCGGTCAGAACCATTATAATCGATGATATAATACTCAGTAGGATTTTCAAAAACGTCTGCCGATTTTACTATAGCTTCTTTATAAGGAGTAGCAAAAGCTTCTTCCAGTCGCGCTCTTAAAATAGTTTCACCTTCACTTTTTCCTGTGCTTATTGCAGGGGCTGCTCCTTTGGCTGCTTTTTCGTGAGTTGTTGTTTCTAATTTAGAAACAAAAGCGTCAGAGGTATTCTTTAGCCATGAGTTTTCGGCAAAATCAACTCTCCATGAGCTCATTCCCCAATTCATACTATAGACATTATCATACCCGGCTATTCTTAGCAGGCTAGTAAAATATGCTGCAGACTGCCCAGAATAACAGATCAGAATGATCTTATCATACTCGGAGGGAACGATACTGTTTTCGAAGTGATTCAGAAGATCAGTTGTTTGAACGTTGGCTGCATTTTTTATGTGACCATATTCAAACCAGGTTGCGCTCCGAATATCGATGATATGATATTTAGGATTTTTAAAATTTTTCTTAACCTCATCGGCGGGGATCAAGGCAGGTGCAGCATCAGTATTAATGAAATTCCTGTTGGTTTCGAGGAAACTCAGCAGGGTTTCAAATTCATTAGGGGGATTAAGGTTGTTGTTGGAACTTGCATTCGGCTCTTTAAAACTACTTATCAATAGGGTAGCTGGCAAGAGCATGATTAAGAGAATGATTGATAATTTTCTCATGATGTAAAAATTTAAAATTCAATTGTTTATCTGTTTATACTTAATCCAAAAATAACTTTGGAGGGATCATTTTTACATGATATTTCTCATGAAAAATTAATACATAATTGATATACTTAGTATCAAAAGTTACATAAGTGAGCAACAATTATTACACTTCTTAAAGTGATTTAAAATATTGAAAATCAATTAATTATAATTTTATTTTATGTAAAAATAAAATTATAATTCTTGGCCAGTTCATGTACTGGTAATTCGCTATTTTTTATTGAATATTTTAAATCTTAAATTGAAATTTTTACCAGAAAATTGTGACCTTTGGAATGCATTTTTTAAAATATTTCTTCCAATTTTTGACTAAAAAAAATGTCCCGCTGAAAGCGGGACATTTAACAAATCAATCAACTAGATCGAAGGAATGATGAGTGTATGAATCAACAACCTCCTTCGGGCATTTTCTTTTTCTTTTTTTGCACTGGAATTACTTTTTTAGGAGCAGCTTTTTTAATTTTTTGACTTCGTAAAATGGTTTTTGAAGAATCACGTTTTGCTTTAGCTGCAAGCATTACTTCTGCATAGTTAACTTCTGGATTTTCAATTGTATAAGTTTTTGCTAGAAATTTATTGTTTTCGACACTTGCTAAAGCACTTAATATTTTTGTATTCTCATAACCCAATTGGTATAAAAGCATCCAAGCACTATTTGCTTCATCTGCATTTTTTCCATAAAGAATAGCGGTTTTATTTGTGTTTTTCAAAGTGTTTAAAAAATCGATACTGGAATCATCCAAAAGTTGATTTGTAGCAATATTTGTAGCATTTTCAAAATGTCCTTTTGCAAATTCAAAATTACTTCTAATATCAATTAAGGCATAGATGTCTGCATCCATATTATTAAGGTCTTCTAAACTTATTGCGTAATCATTACTAACTATTTTTTCCAAGGTAGTTTGAGAATTTTTTTCAAAAACATGTTTTGGTTTTTTAAAGGTTAAAATTGCAATGAGAATTACCAATAAAAATAATACGGCAGATATGGAGATACGTTTTGTTTTTTCTAATTCTTTCATTATTTCATAAATTATGTAAGTGCATTATCAAAGAATATATTTTATAATTAATTTCTAACTATTTAACATCCGCCTTCGGGAGCTTTTTTCTTCTTTTTTCGTACAGGAACAACTTTTTTGGCCGGTGCAGGTTTGGTTTTTTCTTTTGTGTTATCGGCGAGTTCATTTTCAACAATTCCGATTCCAAAATACATTCCTGCTGCTTTTCTAAAGGCATATAAGTCAAAAGCTTCTTTTGGCATAGTTTCTTCGGGTTCTTCCGGATTGACAATCGTTTTAAACCATTGATTTAATCCACCTTCTAATACATACAAGTTTTTGTACCCTAGTCTGTTTCCTAGCATCCATGCCTGATCTGCATATAAATTGTCATTAGAGAACAGCACGACATCATAAGCGCTTTGGTTAATGTAATAGTTAAAATCGTCGTCTAGTAAGTTTTTAACCGGAACATTAATAGCCCCGGGCAAGGTAAAATCTTTATATTCTTTTTCTGAACGAGTATCTATTAATAAAATGCTCGGATCTTGTTTAATTATCCGATCTACTAATATATCTGTTGAAATATAACGCTCTGTATTCATTGCATTTATAACAAAAACCTCCGGACTTATTCCTTCATTTTTTTTATATTTTGGCAATAAAAGTAATCCTGAAGCTAAAAGCAAAAGTATAACTGCAAGAATTTGATATCTTCGAGTGGATAACCGTTTTAATTGATATTTTTTTGACATAATTTTAATATTTAGTAAAACACTTTTTTAACCTTACCTCTCACGATATCAGCTAGGTAAAATGCAATTATAGCGACGATGGCCAAAATAAAAATGATCCAATACGGTGAAATTCCAAAAGTATCCACCAATGTAATATGTCCTAAGTTTGACTTCAAAAAGAAAGGCTCTATCCAAG